>NZ_JADPKQ010000322.1:0-153783 GCF_023074015.1 Bradyrhizobium sp. 142 | reverse complement strand
ACTCATCGGCAGCCAACGTCACCTCCCGCGAATCCATCATCGCCAGAGAATCACATCCATCGGCCACAGGTTAGATTTGCTTGCTCCACAGTCAAAAAATCACACCCTCTGAGGTGCGCGCTCTGCGGCGCATCGCGCCGCAGAGCAAGCCTCGAAGGGCGACGGCCCGGCTGCATCTCGGCCGTTCATCCTTCGAGGCTCGCTCTGCGATTCTCTGCATCGCAAGGCTCGCACCTCAGGATGACGAAATATGAAGCTTCGGTCCGAGGAAGTCACGAAGTTGGGCGACACACCCAAAGTTTCTCAACATCACAACCAATTGCCTTGATTCGGAAACGATCATTCCCTATCCTTCCGCGATGCAAAAGGCCGCCCGCCGATCCCTGCCTGTTGCCCGTCCGCCCGGGCGTCCCCGCGAGTTCGACATGGACACTGCGCTGGACAGGGCCGTGCGGGTGTTTCGCGAGCGCGGTTATCATGCCACCTCGATCGGCGACCTCACCGCGGCGATGCGGCTTGCGACCGGCAGCGTCTACAAGGCGTTTCGTGACAAGCATGCCGTGTTCCTCGCAGCCTTGGAGCGCTACGTCGCGCTGCGCCAGGAGCAGACCCGCAATGCCGCGGCGAAGGGCACCAATGGGCGGGAGCGGCTGCGTCACGTGCTGCTGTCCTATGTCGAGCACTCCCAGGGCAGCGAGGGGCGGCGCGGCTGTCTCGTGGTCGGCAGCGCGGTCGAGCTCTCCGCGCTCGATCCGGTGGTCGGGGCGCGCGTCAATTCGCAGCTCAAGACCAACGAAAGCTTCATCGCCGGCCTCATTCGCGAGGGCCAGGCTGACGGCTCTATCCCCCGCCATGTCGAAGCCGACGACACCGCGCGGCTGATGATCTGCATCACGCAGGGCCTGCGCGTCGTCGGCAAGGCGCGCCTGCCGCTCGATGGCGAGCGCCTGGTCGGCGTCGCGATGAAGCTGCTCGCCTGAATTCTTGTCATATTAGGGAATAAATGTTCCCTATCTATGGAGTCCCGCAAATGACGATGAATGCCACGATCGAGACCGCGCCCGAGCCGGACGCGGTGTCGCAGCGACTGACCTTCGTGCTGGCCGCGGCCTGTGGCATGGTCGCCGCCAACATCTACTATGCCCAGCCGCTGATCGGTCCGATCAGCGCCGCGCTCGGCCTGTCGCATGCCGCGGCGGGGCTGATCGTCACCATGACGCAGATCGGCTACGGCACCGGGCTTCTGCTGATCGTGCCGCTCGGCGATCTCGTCGAGAACCGCACGCTGATCTGCTCCGTCATCACGCTCGGTGCCGCGGCGCTGCTTGCCGCCGCGTTCGCCACCCATGCGTTGCCGTTCTTGATCGCCGCATTATTCATCGGGCTCGGCTCGGTCGCGGTGCAGATCATTATCCCCTATGCGGCGCATCTGGCGCCGGAAGCCATCCGCGGCCGCGTCGTCGGCAACGTCTCGACCGGCCTGATGCTCGGCATCATGCTGGCGCGCCCGGTGTCGAGCTTCGTCACCGCGGCCCTGTCGTGGCACGCTGTGTTCTTCGGCTCGGCGGCGCTGATGATCGCGCTTGCCGCAGCGCTCTGGATGACCCTGCCCAAGCGCAAGCCGGTGGCGCGCATGCACTATGGCGAGTTGCTGCTGTCGATGCCGCATCTGGTGCGCACCACGCCGCTGCTGCGGCGCCGCGCGCTCTATCAGGCCAGCCTGTTCGGCGCCTTCACGCTGTTCTGGACCGTGGCGCCGCTCCAACTCGCGAGCGCATTCGGCTTCACCCAGCGCGGCATCGCGCTGTTCGCACTCGCCGGCGTCGCTGGCGTATTTGCGGCGCCGATCGCGGGACGGCTGGCCGATCACGGTCATAGCCGCGTGGCAACCCTGGTTGCGATGCTGCTCGTCGCCGTGGGCTTCCTGATTACGTATCTCGGCGCGGCCGGATCGGCGTTCAATCTCGCCTGCCTGTTTGTCGCCGCCATCGCCATCGATTTCGGCGTGCAGGGCAATGTCGTGCTGGGCTTTCGCGCCATCTTCGGGCTCGGGCACGCGCACCGCAGCCGCCTCAACGGCCTCTACATGGCGACGTTCTTCGCCGCCGGCGCTGCAGGCTCCGCGCTCGGCGCGTGGGCTTTCGTCCAAGGCGGCTGGACGCTGGCATCGGGGATCGGCCTCGCCTTGCCGGTCGTGGGCTTGCTGTATGCCGCGACCGAGTAGCAAGCTGGGGCAAACACGGTGTGCGCCGGGCCGTTTACCAAGACCTCGTGGCTGCGATTTCCGCCTCGCGATTTGCCCGCCGCTGTTGTACTTTGGTCGTAATCGGGCCTGGTCAACAGGTGGCAGGGGAGGCTTATGGAGCGTGCGGGACTGTTCGGCGTACCGCGGGTACGGCCGTGGGGGTGGCAGGCGTTCGTGCTCGGATTTGCGATCGTGGCCGTGTCGGCCTCGGTTCAGGGCATCTGCGTCGTGCTCGGCGCCAAACTTTATTTCGCGACCTTCCTGCCCAGTATCTTCGTGGTGGGAATTCTGGCCGGCGCGCCGGCCGCGGTATTCGCGGCGCTCCTCACCGTTCCGGTGGTGTGGTGGGCATTCATGCCGCCGTTCTTCGAGTTCAATGCGCTGACCAGCGCCAATACCGATTCCATCAACCTGTTCTTCCTGCTCGCCGTGCTGCTGATCGGCCTTGCCGATCTCTGTCGCGAGACCATGGCGATCATCAGCCGCGGCGGCTTGAGGCCGTCTGGCGAGAGCGCGGCAACGAATTCGCAATAAAAGGGCCGGGCGCGAGCGGGGCGCGTTGCGTCGGCGCAACAGTCCGGCAACCATTTGCGCGCTCGCCCTGCGCCGCTAACTTTTCGAAAAAGATTTGGCCGCAAGTTCTCCCGCGGGAATGACGAGGGAGTTTTCGAAACATGAACGGCCAGGCCATTTTGGAGAACGTGCGCCGCTATCGCGGGATCGCATCGCTCTATCGCCAGACCGCCGTCTTTCGGCCGAGCCAGAGCTGGTCGCTTCTGGAGCAGGCCGGGGAATGGGAAGCACGGGCGCTGAGGGAGCTGGAAGCCTATTTCGCCGGCCGCGCGGATCACGCCGTCCAGTTCGCTGCCTGATCGTTAACCATCGCCGCGGTCGTACAGGCGCGGACCTGATCTTGCGTGGTGGGTTGTCCGCCTCTACCGGAAACCGTGCTGTGCAAGGCTCGCGAGCGGGCGGATCCAGGCAGACGGTGGCAACTACGGAGTTGTCTCGGTGCTTGTGTGTGCTAGCAAGGCGCTGACCACGATATTTACGTCGGCCCGGGGGCACGCGATGACCACCTTCAACCGCATCTTCACGACCGAGCGTTTGCTCCAGATCATCGTCATCCTGGCCGCGACGGTCGCGATGAAACTGATGGGCTGAACGCCGGCGAGCTATCGCCCGCCGAATTCGGGCACCTCGGGCAGATAGTTCGAGCCCTCCGAGCCCAGAAAATCAAACATCGCCTGCGCCGGCGGCAGCAGCACCTTGTCGCTGCGGCGGATCACGTACCATTGCCGCACGATAGGCAGGCCCGCGACATCGAGCACGATGAGCCGGCCCTCAGTGAGCTCATGCGCGACGGTGTGGGCCGAGATGAAGGCGACGCCGAGTCCGGCGATCACCGCCTGCTTGATGGTCTCGTTGCTGCTCATCTCCATGCCGATGATCGGCTCCAGATCCGACTTCTGGAACATGCCCTCCATCAGCGTGCGCGTGCCTGATCCCGGCTCGCGGGTGAGGAAGGTTTCGTGCACGAGGTCGGTCAGGCTGAGGCCGGCATCCTTCTCCAGCCAGTGCCCCTTGCGGGCGACGATGATGTGCGGATTGCGCCCGAGCTGGCGGACGTCGACGCTGACGTCGGCCGGTGGCCGACCCATCACGGCCAAGTCGAGGTCATAGCCGTGCATGGCCTCGCGGATCTCCTCGCGATTGCCGATGGTCAGCTTGATCTCGATCTTCGGATACCGCTTCGAGAATGCCGCTATCGCGTGCGGCACGAAATATTTTGCGGTCGAGACCGCGCCGAGATGCACCGTGCCGCCGGTTCGCCCGGCGAGCAGGTCGAGCGCGCCCTGGCAGTCAGCGATTGCGGCTTCGACGCGCTCGGCGAGCGTGAGAACCTCCCTGCCTGCCTCCGTCAGCAGCATGCCGTCGCCGGTCCGCTGCACCAGCGGCAGGCCTGCGAGATCCTGAAGCTGGCGCAGCTGCTGGGTGACCGCCGGCTGCGTCAGCCCCAGATGGCTCGAGGCCGCTGTGACGCTGCCCTTGGCCGAGAGCGCCACAAGCGAACGCAGCTGCCGGATCGTGAGATGCCGGAGCTGCGCCACCAGGCGGGTATTATAAGATAATTCTTTGGCGCTCATTATGATTAGAAATTTTCCTTATTAAGCCATCCCTGTCAATCTCCTGATGCTGGGACGGACCATACCAACCTCCGCCAGGGAGGGAACTGGAGACGGCGCCAGCAAGGGATGGACGCACATGACCGGGCAACTCAGGCTGGACGACCACCTTCAGCGGTATTCCGAGACCGCACCCCACGCGCTGGCGGTTGCAGCCGCGGTCGATGCCATCGCGGCGGCCGCAATCGAGATCGCCGACCTGATCGGTACCGGAGATCTCGCAGACGCATCGGGCTTCACGACCGGGCGCAACAGCGACGGCGATCTCCAGTGTAACCTCGACGTCCAGGCGGATGCGATCCTTCGCCGCTACCTCGGCAAGTTGCCGATTGCGGCGCTCGCCTCGGAGGAGATGCGCGAGCCACAGTTCGGCGACCGCGACGCGAAGATCTGCGTCGCCTTCGATCCGCTCGACGGCTCTTCCAACATCGACATCAACATGACCGTCGGCACGATCTTCTCGATCCTGCCGGCGCCGGACGATCTCTCGCTCGCCTTTCGTCAGCGCGGCTCGGCACAGCTTGCGGCGGGATTCGTCACCTACGGCCCACAGACCTCGTTGGTGCTGACCCTCGGTGACGGCGTCGACATCTTCACGTACGACCGCAGGTCCGGCGGCTTCCGTCTGGTGCGCAGCGCCGTGCAGATTTCCGAGGCCTGCGACGAGTTCGCGATCAACGGCTCCAACCGCCGGCATTGGGATCCGCCGGTGCGTGCCTTCGTGGACGAGTGCCTCGCCGGGGTCGACGGGCCGGCCAACCATGATTTCAACATGCGCTGGATCGGCTCGCTGGTCGCGGAGGCCTATCGCATTCTCACCCGCGGCGGTGTCTTTCTCTATCCGTCCGACGCGCGCCCCGGCTATGGCGATGGCCGCCTGCGCCTCACCTACGAGGCGCACCCGATGGCCATGATCATCGAGCAGGCCGGCGGCTCCGCCTCGACCGGGCGCGAGCGCATCCTCGAGCTGTCAGCGGAAAGCCTGCACCAGCGCGTGCCGCTGATCATGGGATCGAGCAATGCGGTGCAGCGCGTCGCAGAATTGCATTGTGACCCGCTGCTGGTCGCAAGCGTCTCCGCGCCCTTGTTCGCGCGGCGCGGTTTCTTCCGGCTTTGAGGAGATAGGACATGTCCAGGAAGCATCCGATCATTTCCATCACCGGCTCCTCCGGCGCGGGCACGACCTCGGTCAAGAAGACGTTTGAGCAGATATTCTTCCGCGAACGCGTCAACGCCGTCTACATCGAGGGTGACGCGTTTCATCGCTACGACCGCACCGAAATGCGCACGCAGATGGCCAAGGAGGCCGAGCGCGGCAACAAGCATTTCAGTCATTTCAGCCCCGAGACCAATCTGTTCGAGGAACTGGAGCGCGCGTTCCGCGACTATGGCGAGACCGGCACTGCGACGACGCGGCACTACGTCCATGACGCCGAAGAATCCGCCTTGCACGGCGCGCCTCCCGGCACCTTCACCGAATGGAAGCGGCTGCCCGAAAACTCGGATCTGCTGTTCTACGAAGGTCTGCACGGCGCCGTCGTCACCGACAAGGTCAATGTCGCGCGCTACGCCGACCTCAAGATCGGGGTGGTGCCCGTCATCAATCTCGAGTGGATCCAGAAGCTGCACCGCGACCGCAGCGCCCGGGGCTATTCGACCGAAGCCGTCACCGACACCATTTTGCGGCGTATGCCGGACTACATCCACTACATCTGTCCGCAATTCACCGACACCGACATCAACTTCCAACGCGTGCCGACGGTTGACACTTCAAATCCGTTCATCGCGCGCTGGATTCCGACGCCGGACGAATCGATGGTCGTGATCCGTTTCAAGAACCCGCGCGGCATCGACTTTCCCTATCTGCTCTCGATGCTGCCGCACAGCTTCATGTCGCGCGCGAACTCCATCGTGTGCCCGGGCGCGAAGCTCGACCTTGCAATGCAGCTCATCCTGACGCCGCTGATCATGCAGCTGATCGAGCGCAAGCGAAATTTGAAGTGAACAAGGGGAGAATCCGATGAACATCTCCGTCCACGCCGAAGCCGACCTCTATGCGGTCAGCCACAACGATCTCGCCAACGCGGTCCGCTTCCTTGCGATCGATGCCATCGAGACCTCGCAGTCCGGCCATCCCGGCTTGCCGATGGGCATGGCCGACGTCGCGACCGTGCTGGTCTCGCGCTTCCTGAAATTCGACTCGGCGCATCCGAACTGGCCGGACCGGGATCGCTTCGTACTGTCCGCGGGCCACGGCTCGATGCTGCTCTACGCGCTGCTCCATCTCACCGGGGGCGATGTCAGCCTCGACGACATCAGGGCGTTCCGGCAGTGGGGCTCGAAGACGCCGGGCCATCCGGAATACGGCCACACGCCGGGCATCGAGACCACGACGGGGCCGCTGGGGCAGGGGATCGCGACCGCCGTCGGCATGGCGCTCGCCGAGCGGATAGCCAATGCGCGGCACGGCGATGGTCTGGTCGATCATTTCACCTATGTGATCGCCGGCGACGGCTGCCTGATGGAGGGCATCAGCCAGGAGGCGATCTCGCTGGCGGGGCATCTGCAATTGTCCCGGCTGATCGTGCTGTTCGACGACAACGGCATCTCGATCGACGGGCCGACCTCGCTCGCGACATCGGACGACCAGCTCGCGCGCTTCGCCGCCTCCGGCTGGTCGGTGCGCCGCATCGACGGGCACGATCCCGAGGCGATCGCGCAGGCGATTGCCGAAGAACGTGAAACCTCACGGCCGTCACTGATCGCCTGTCGCACTATCATCGGCTATGGCGCGCCGGATCGCCAGGGCACCGAGAAGGCGCATGGCGCTCCGCTCGGTCCCGAACAGACGGCGGCGGCGCGGCGAACGCTCGGCTGGGACTACCAGCCCTTCGTGGTGCCGATCCCGATCCTGAAAGCGTGGCGGATGGTCGGCCAGCGCGGACAAGTGGCGCGCCTGGCCTGGCTCGATCGCTATGAATGCGCGGCGCCCGAGCAGCGCGACCTGTTCATCGAGGGCAAGGCAGTTGCGCTTCCCGCCGCTTATGCGCTAGCCGCGGCGAAATTGCGCGAGCGCTTTGCCACCGAGCGTCCGAAGCTGGCGACCCGGCAGGCCTCGCAACAGGTGCTCGACGGTATCGCCGGGACAATCCCCGGCCTGGTCGGTGGCTCGGCGGACCTGACCCACTCGAACCTGACGCACGCCAAGGTGCAGACGCCCGTCACGCGCGCCGCATTCGCAGGTGACTACATCCACTACGGAATCCGCGAGCACGGCATGGCGGCCGCGATGAACGGCCTCGCGCTCCATGGCGGGTTCATTCCCTATGGCGGCACCTTCCTCGCCTTCTCCGACTACAGCCGGCCGGCGATCCGGCTTGCGGCCTTGATGCGGATCCGCGTGATCCACGTGATGACCCATGATTCCATCGGGCTTGGCGAGGACGGACCGACACATCAGCCGGTCGAGCATCTCGCGGCGCTGCGGGTGATTCCAAATCTGCTGGTGTTCCGTCCTGCTGATGCGGTGGAAACGCTGGAAGCCTGGGACTGCGCGCTTGGGGCCGAGGATCGTCCGTCCGTGCTATGTCTGTCGCGCCAGGCATTGCCGACCTTCCGCAGCGATGCACGCGGCAGGAATCGCGTGGCGCGTGGTGCCTATCTCCTGGTCACGCCGGATGGCGGCCGTGACGTGACGCTGATCGCGACCGGCTCGGAAGTGTCGATTGCGCTGGAAGCGGCCCGCCTGCTTGCGACCGAACACGTCCGCGCGGCCGTGGTCTCCGCGCCTTGCTTCGCCCTATTCGAGGAGCAGTCGGAGGACTACCGCGCCGAAGTTCTCGGCGCCGCGCCGCGCATCGGCATCGAGGCCGCCGTTCTTGGCGACTGGCCACGCTGGCTCGGTGCCGATGGTGAGTTCGTCGGCATGCGCGGCTTCGGCGCCTCGGCGCCGGCGCCCGTGCTCTACCGCGAATTCGGCATCACCTCGCAAGGCATCGCGGACGCCGCCCGGCGGGCGATCGCCCGCGCAGGCAAGACACAATAGGAGGACATCCCGTGGCACGTATCACCCTTCGGCAATTGCTCGATCATGCAGCTCACCATGGCTACGCGGTGCCGGCGTTCAACATCAACAATATGGAGCAGGGGATCGCGATCATGCAGGCTGCGGCCGAGGTCGATGCGCCCGTGATCATCCAGGCCTCGCGTGGCGCTCGCAGCTATGCCGGCGATCTCATGCTCTCGCACATGATCGATGCGCTGGAGCGGACCTATCCGGACATTCCCCTGTGCATGCACCAGGACCACGGCAATGACGAGGCGACCTGCGCATCCGCCATCGCGCACGGATTCACCTCGGTGATGATGGACGGCTCGCTCAAGGCCGATGCCAAGACGGCCGCCGATTACGACTACAACGTCGCGATCACCCGCCGCGTCGTCGATCTCGCCCATTGGGTCGGCGCGTCGGTCGAGGGCGAGCTCGGCGTGCTCGGTTCGCTCGAGCACGGCGGCGGCGAGCAGGAGGACGGTCACGGTGTCGAAGGCAAGGTCAGTCACGACCAGTTGCTGACCGATCCCGACCAGGCCGTCGACTTCGTCCGGGCAACTAAAGTCGATGCGCTTGCTATTGCGATGGGCACCTCGCACGGCGCCTACAAGTTCAGCCGCAAGCCGGATGGTGACATCCTGGCGATGCGGGTTGTCGAGGAGATCCATCGCCGGCTGCCGAACACGCACCTTGTGATGCACGGCTCATCCTCGGTGCCGCAGCCGCTGCAGGACATGTTCAACCAGTTCGGTGGCGAGATGCCGCAGACCTGGGGCGTGCCGGTGGAGGAGATCGTCCGCGGCATCAAGAGCGGCGTGCGCAAGGTCAATATCGATACCGACTGCCGGCTGGCGATGACGGCGGTCTTCCGCAAGGTTGCCGCGCAGGCGCCATCCGAATTCGATCCGCGAAAGTTCCTCAAACCCGCGATGGATGCGATGCGCGTTCTGTGCCGCGAACGTTTCGAGCAGTTCGGTACCGCGGGTCATGCCGGCAAGATCAAGGTGGTCCCGATGAGCGAGATGGCGCGGCGCTACCGCGCCGGCGAATTCGACCCGCGGATCGACGAGCGCGAACCCGTCGCGGCCTGAGCCATTCAGAAGAGCAGAAGAGAGAGAAACAAGGAGACAGTCATGAACGCACATACCGGCACGGTCCGCGGCAAGGAGCGCTATCGCTCGGGCGTCATGGAATACAAGCGCATGGGCTACTGGGAGCCCGACTACGTGCCGAAGGACACCGACGTCATAGCGCTGTTCCGCGTGACGCCGCAGGAGGGGGTCGACCCGATCGAAGCATCCGCTGCGGTCGCCGGCGAATCCTCGACTGCAACCTGGACGGTGGTGTGGACCGACCGCCTGACGGCGGCGGAGAAATATCGGGCAAAGTGCTATCGCGTCGATCCCGTGCCGGGCTCGCCGGATTCATATTTTGCCTACATCGCTTATGACCTCGACCTGTTCGAGTCCGGCTCGATCGCCAACCTCTCCGCCTCGATCATTGGCAACGTCTTCGGCTTCAAGCCGCTGAAGGCGCTGCGCCTCGAGGACATGCGTTTTCCGGTCGCCTATGTGAAGACGTTCCAGGGGCCGGCGACCGGCATCGTGGTTGAGCGCGAGCGGCTCGACAAGTTCGGCCGGCCGCTGCTGGGCGCGACGATCAAGCCAAAGCTCGGCCTGTCCGGCCGCAATTACGGCCGCGTGGTCTACGAGGCGCTGAAGGGCGGGCTCGATTTCACCAAGGACGACGAGAACATCAACTCGCAGCCGTTCATGCACTGGCGTGATCGCTTCCTCTATTGCATGGAAGCCGTGAACCGTGCGCAGGCCGCCTCGGGCGAGGTGAAGGGAACCTATCTCAACATCACCGCCGGGACCATGGAGGACATGTACGAGCGTGCGGAATTCGCCAAGGAGCTCGGATCGTGCATCGTCATGATCGATCTCGTGATCGGCTACACCGCGATCCAGTCGATGGCGAAATGGGCGCGCCGTAACGACATGATCCTGCATCTGCACCGTGCCGGCCACTCGACCTATACGCGGCAGAAGAGCCACGGCGTGTCATTTCGCGTCATCGCCAAATGGATGCGGCTTGCCGGCGTTGACCACATCCATGCCGGCACGGTGGTCGGCAAGCTCGAGGGCGATCCCAACACCACGCGCGGCTATTACGACGTCTGCCGCGAGGACTTCAATCCGATGAAGCTCGAGCACGGCCTGTTTTTCGACCAGTCCTGGGCGAGTCTGAACAAGATGATGCCGGTGGCGTCGGGCGGCATCCATGCCGGCCAGATGCATCAACTGCTCGACCTGTTAGGGGAGGACGTGGTGCTCCAGTTCGGCGGCGGCACCATCGGCCACCCCATGGGGATTGCGGCCGGCGCGATCGCCAATCGCGTCGCCCTGGAGGCGATGATCCTCGCGCGCAACGAGGGCCGCGACTACGTCCATGAAGGTCCGGAGATCCTGGCCAGGGCGGCCGAGACCTGCACGCCGCTGAAGGCAGCGCTCGAGGTCTGGAAGGACGTCACTTTCAACTATCAATCCACCGACACGCCGGACTTCGTGCCGACAGCGTTGGAAACCGTTTGAGGAGACATGAGATGAAACTGACGCAAGGCTGCTTCTCGTTCCTGCCCGATCTGACCGACGACCAGATCACAAAGCAGGTGCAATATTGCCTGGCCAATGGCTGGGCGGTGAACATCGAATTCACCGACGATCCGCATCCCCGCAACACTTATTGGGAGATGTGGGGTCTGCCGATGTTCGATCTCCAGGACGCCGCCGGCGTGATGATGGAGCTCGCCGAGTGCCGCCGGGTGTACGGCGACCGTTACATCCGTATCAGCGGCTTCGACTCCAGCCATGGCTGGGAATCGGTGCGGATCTCCTTCCTGGTCAACCGCCCGCCGCAGGAGGCCGAGTTCGAGCTGGTGCGGCAAGAGGTTGGCGGGCGCGCGATCCGGTACACCACTGTGCGAAAGCCGGCGGCCCACGCCTCGCAATAGACGTTTCCTTTCCGCGCGGAGCACTCCCTGCTCCGTATCCTTGGCGGACCACTGCTTCGCCGCTTCCCCGCGGCGAAGCCCTTTTCTTCGAGGTGCCGATGCTTGATGTGCCCCATGCAACGACCACTGAAGGCGGCGGCGAGACCAGGTTCGATCTCCGCAAGGAAGCTGAAGCGGCCGGAATCACGGATACGCTGCAGCAGCTCGAGCAGGAGCTGGTCGGCTTGAGGCCGGTCAAGAACCGCGTACGCCAGATCGCCTCGCTGCTGCTGATCGAACGCATTCGCCAGCGTGCGGGCTTGGCCTCTGCGCCGCCGACGCTGCACATGTCATTCACGGGCAATCCCGGCACGGGCAAGACCACCGTGGCGCTGCGCATGGCGAAAATTCTGCACGGCCTCGGCTTCGTGCGGCGCGGGCAGGTGATCTCGGTGACGCGCGACGATCTCGTCGGCCAATATATCGGCCATACCGCGCCGAAAACAAAAGAGATATTGAAGAAGGCGATGGGCGGCGTGCTCTTCATCGACGAGGCCTATTACCTGCATCGGCCCGACAACGAGCGCGACTACGGCCAGGAGGCGATCGAGATCCTGCTCCAGGTCATGGAGAACCAGCGCGAGGACCTCGTCGTGATTCTTGCGGGCTATGGCGAGCGGATGACGAGCTTCTTCGCCAGCAATCCCGGCTTCCGCTCGCGCATCGCGCATCATATTGACTTTCCGGACTATGGGGAGGCCGAGCTTCTCGTCATCGCGGAGCTGATGCTCAGGGAGCGCGGTTATCGCTTCTCGGCCGCCGCGCGCGAGGCCTTCGAGAAATACATCGAATTGCGCCGGACCCAGCCGTTCTTCTCCAATGCGCGCTCGATCCGCAACGCGGTCGACCGCATCCGCTTGCGACAGGCCGATCGGCTGGTCTCCGATCTCGACCGCATGCTTGATGTCGCCGACCTTGAAAGGATCGATCCCGCCGACGTGCTGGCGAGCCGCGTCTTCAGCGGCGGTGCCGATGTCCGGAGTGCAAAGCCATGACCAGAGAGATTTTCATTGCGCCGTCGATCCTGGCTGCGGATTTCGCACGTCTCGGCGAGGAGATCGCAGCCATCGATGCGGCCGGCGCCGACTGGATCCATTGCGACGTGATGGACGGACACTTCGTGCCGAACATCAGCTATGGCGCCGACGTCATCAAGGCGATCCGGCCGCTGACGAAGAAGGTCTTCGACGTCCATCTCATGATCGCGCCGGTCGATCCTTATCTGGAGGCCTTCGCGAAGGCGGGCGCCGATGTCATCACCGTGCATGCCGAAGCCGGTGTCCATCTCGACCGCTCGCTCCAGGCCATTCGCGCGCTCGGCAAGCAGGCCGGTGTCAGCCTGTGCCCGGCGACCCCGGAACACGCGATCGAATATGTGCTTGACCGCGTCGACGTCGTATTGGTGATGACGGTCAATCCGGGCTTTGGCGGCCAGTCCTTTCTCGAATCCCAGCTTGAGAAGATCAGGCGCATTCGAACGATGATCGGCGACCGGCCGATCCGGCTCGAGGTCGATGGCGGCATCACGCGCGACAATGCCGCTGCCGTTGCCGCCGCGGGCGCCGATACGCTGGTAGCGGGTTCGGCCGTGTTTCGCGGCAACGGCAGTGCCGACTATGCCGGCAACATCGCAGCCATCCGCCTCGCCGCCGAGGCCGGCCGGGTTCGCAAGCTGCAACCTAGTTCCACGCAGCCGATGCGCGCCGGCGAAAGCGCGCGCCTCCGGTAGACTACGGCAGCTATGAACGGCGAGCGCCGGCTCTACGCCCAGCTCGCTGGCCGGCGAGCCATGTTCCACGGTGTAGAGTCTGCGCCGATTGGAACTAAATTCCTCACGCGCGTTTCTCAAAACTTAACTGCGATCAGGCGGGCCGTGCTCGCAGCAAATGTTTTGCACAACCGCCATCGGCCTGACGCAAATCAGGAGGATAAGCCAGTGAACGCGAGGGAGGGTCTCATGGAGAACGTACGTCGCTACCGGGCGCTGGCGTCCCTCTGTCGTCAGCAGGCGGCCTACCGGCCGCTCCAGAACTGGGAATTGCTTGGTCAGGCCGAACACTTCGAGTATCTTGCCGAGGTCGCGCTGAAGGCGCATTTCGACGCGTGCAATGCGCAACGCGAAGAGGGCGGTGTCGCAGCGTGGGAGACCCCGGTCGCGGCTTGACAGCACTGTTGTGTTTTTTGTGTTTTTCCGTATGGACCGCTGACGCTGCCTCGGCAAATTGCGGCCGCGACTCCTTTGCCAAGATTTAATCGCGTGGACGGGACGCCGTAAGGTGCCAGCGCCCATGTTGCGTGCAAGGCGACGCCTTCACCAACATGGACATTTCGACATGACCGACCGCGTCAATTCCGACACCAGCACGTCCCGCAAGATTCTGAGGCCGCGCCGGCTTGCGCTGCTCGGCACCGTAGCCGCGCTCGGCGTGGCGATGCTTGCTGCTTCTCCCGGTCCTTCGCCGTTCGGTGCGACCTCCTTCGTTGCGCCGGCGCAGGCGGCGGAAGCCGCCGCAACGCCGCCGGGCTTCGGCGACCTCGTTGCCAAGGTCAAACCTGCCGTCATCTCGGTGCGGGTCAGAATCGACCAGGACAACGACAAGAGCGCGATGCTGCAACAGAACCGGATGAACTCCGATGAGGATTCGCCGTTCGACCAGTTCTCCCGGCAGCTTGGTTTCCGTGGCCCCAACGGCGTGCCGCGCCAGCGTCACCAGGTGATCACCGGCGAGGGCTCGGGCTTCTTCATCTCCGCTGACGGCTATGCGGTGACCAACAACCACGTTGTCGACCATGCGCAGTCCGTGCAGATCACGACGGACGACGGCGCGATCTACACCGCGAAGGTGATCGGCACCGATCCGAAGACCGATCTGGCGCTGATCAAGGTCGATGGCAAGAAGGATTTCCCGTTCGTCAAATTCTCCGACCAGAAGCCGCGGATCGGCGACTGGGTGGTCGCGGTCGGCAATCCCTTCGGCCTCGGCGGCACTGTGACCGCCGGCATCGTCTCGGCCAGCGGCCGCGACATCGGCAACGGTCCCTACGACGACTTCATCCAGATCGACGCCCCCATCAACAAGGGCAATTCAGGCGGTCCGGCCTTCGATATGACCGGCAACGTGATCGGCGTGAACACCGCGATCTTCTCGCCCTCCGGCGGCTCGGTCGGCATCGGCTTCGACATTCCGGCCTCGACCGCAAAGCTCGTCATCGCGCAGCTGAAGGACAAGGGCGCAGTCACCCGCGGCTGGCTTGGCGTCCAGGTGCACCCCGTGACGGCGGATATTGCCGACAGCATCGGCCTGAAGGAGGCAAGGGGCGCGATCGTCGACAATCCGCAAGGTGGCAGTCCGGCGGCGAACGCCGGCATCGAGGCCGGCGACGTCATTACGGCCGTCAATGGCACTGCGATCAAGGACTCGCGCGATCTCGCCCGCACCATCGCCACATTGGCGCCGGGCAGCTCGGTGAAGCTCGATGTCTGGCACGAGGGCGAGAGCAAGACGATGACGCTCGCGCTTGGCGAGCTGCCGAAGGAGCGGCCGGCCCAAGGCTACGGAAAGACCGATGACGACAAGGTCCAGCCGGACGCCGGCACGCCGCGCCTTGGCCTCAGCCTGGCTCCCGCAGGCGACGTGCAGGGCGCCGGCCAGAACGGCGTCGTGGTGACCGAGGTCGATCCGCAAGGTCCGGCCGCGCAGCGCGGCATCCAGACCGGCGACGTCATCCTCAATGTCGGCGGCAAGGCCGTCGCCAGTGTTGGCGACGTCCGCTCCGAGCTGACGCAGGCCAGATCGTCCGGCAGGCGCAGCGTGTTGTTGCAGGTGAAGAACGCGGAGGCGACCCGATTCGTCGCAGTGCCGCTCGCGTAAGTCGTACGCCTACCCGCACAAGTCCAAAAAGGCGGTCTTCGGGCCGCCTTTTCCTGTCGACACGCAAGTTTCCCAGAGAGTGCCGATAACATTCTCGTCAACGGCAGGAATGATGACAGGTTCGTCCGAAAAAGCCGCGTTCGCTTATCAGACTTGGGAGTTGCATGTGCTCGGCGGCAATGAAGCTACCGGCGCGAGTTGCAAGGATGGAACTTCGAGCGTCCGGCCGCTTTGTGGAACTGGCCGGCGGTTCGCATTTGATCGGTGCCGAAGATGGTTCGATTGAAGCTCTTTCTGAGAAGTGCGCTGCTCGTCGCGCCCTTCGTGCTGTCGATCGGAAGCGCCTTGGGCCGCGACGATGGCCGCTACGCCGATTCTCCGCTCAAGCCGTGGTTCGACAGCCTGCGCAGCCATCTCGGTCCGTGCTGCTCGGATGCGGACGGGCTTGCCGTCGCCGATCCCGACTGGGAATCGCACAACGGGCACTATCGCGTGCGGCTCGATGGGCAGTGGGTCGAGGTGCCCGATGAAGCTGTCATCACCGAGCCGAACCGTGCCGGTCGCACCATGGTGTGGCCGGTCAAGACCTCGTTCGGGATATCGATCCGTTGCTTCATGCCGGGCAGCATGATCTGACGCCGGTCAGCGCGACCGCTTGGCGGATTTGCGCTTTGACGTCTTCTTGGACGTTTTCTTAGATGCCTTCTTGGATGTCTTCTTCGACGTTCTCTTGGACGTTCTCTTGGCGGTCTTCCGCTTCGAGGCTTTCTTCGGGAGCTTCTTGCCCTTCTTGCGCGCCTTCGAGAGGCCGATCGCGATCGCCTGCTTGCGGTTCTTCACGCGTCCGCCACGACCGCCACGTCCACTCTTTGCGGTGCCCTTCTTGTAGCGCCGCATCTCGCTTTCGACATCACTGCCGGAGCTGCGCGAGTAGCGGCGCTTCTTTGCCTTGCGTGCCATCAATGTTCTCCCTTGGGCCGAGGGGAAAACCGTTCGTAGCAGGCATGGTTCCGAAACCATGCCCTGCGACACGCCAAGGCAGCAGGCAGGCTAGAATGAATTCGCCAGCTCGATCTCCGCCTCCAGTGCCTGGATGCGACGCGCGGCTTCAGCGAAGGACAGATCCCGCGCGTATTGTGCAGGCTGGTAAGTCTCTTCGCTGAGCCGCTTCAGCTTGAGCCCCTGTGTCCGCGTCATCTGCTCCGAAAGCACGGCCCTGGCGTCGTACCGCACCTGAATCTGCATTTCCCATCTCCGTTCTGAATTCGTGGCTTGACTATATGTTCTTATTTTGTTCTAACAAGCCATGGACAACAGAATTAATGAAATCCGACGGAAAATCAGCGCCTTGCGGCTGGAAATGGCCGAGATCGAGGCATCTGTCCGCGACCTCGTTAACCGTGATCGCGACTGCACCGAACAGGCGCTGTCGCAAATGGGCCTCCGGCGGAAAATCAACCTGCTGATCACCGAATGTGAGGCGGCGGGCGGTGGCGACGTCCTGCCCGACATTGGGGACAGGGTGCGTCTTCGGACCGTCAGGCAAGTTGGCAAGCCAGCAGGCGCGACCGCGCCCCGCTGAGATTTTTTTTGGTGGCCCACCGTGGAGGAGCGCCGGACGCCCGCGCGCCGAGCTTTTCGAATTGGACTCCGCCATTGGGCAATTGCATTGCGAGGGTCTCGACGAGGCGACAACGCAAGCTCTGATCGCACGCAAGCGCGTACGGCTCGAGCATCTCGTGAAGATGAATTCCGCAGGCGGCGGCCTTAACATCGCTGACAATCGACGCAGCTAGCGCGGGGTGCACATCCACCGCAGCGCGGTGTGACCGGTGCCCCGGCATCGCTGAACAGAAAAGCCCCGCGTCACCGCGGGGCTTTGTGATTGAGTCGTCGACGGCACTCACTTGGTGTTGGTGGTGCCCTTGTTCGTCATGGTACCGCCCTGATCGGAGCCGGGACCAGAGCCGCCTTGGCCGGAGGGGTCAGCGCCCTTTGAGGATTTGGTGTTGGCGCCCGTGGTCTGCGACGATGACATCGAAGATCCTTGCTTGGCCTTGTGCGACTTCGCTTGAGCAGCGAAGGGGGCCGCGGCAAGGCCGGTTGCCAACATCATGGCGAGAGCGAGCTTGGTCGTCTTCATTGCGCGGGAACTCCTGAGTTAAAATGACGCAGGCAGCCAACTGCCGTTCGCTGCAGGAGTTCCCCGCAAAACGTTGCGCCGCTTCACATCTGCTTCAAAATTCCTTGCGCTATTCCTTGCGCTTCAAAATTCCTCGTTCTCGGCGAGAATGAACACGACACCGGTGAGTGTCGCTCCGATCGCGAACGTGGTCACTAGCGTGATAATGAAGACGATGGCGGCTTCACGGCCGCCGTTGTGGATCAGCGCGGCGACGGCAGGGTTCGTGAGTGCGAGCACAAGGCCGAAGACGAGGCCCAGTGCCGCGCCCATCATCGCGTGCGTCATCACGCGGATGGCGCCGGTGCGAGAGATAAGTCCGGAGGGCTTCTTCGTGCGCATGGAGCCGCCCCTTTGATTTGCAGGGAAACGCGACCGAGGATCGCAGGTTCCACTTACATGAACAAATTGTCACGGCAGGCTTCATCCGGCGTTCAGGCCGGACTTGCGAGGATGGCGCTATCAACACGGGACATTCGATATGGGCAAGGTTGTCTTTCTTTACCGCTCGCTGGCCTATCACAGCGCGGCCGCGGATATACTGCGCAAGGCGCGCAAACTGCCGCACGGCGCGGAACGAAGTGCGGCCCGCCGCTACGCGAGGGCGCTACGCGATCTCGCTCAGACGGAAGCCTGGCTCGAAGGGCGCGTCGCCGAGGAAGCGCGACCGCTGCGGCGAATGAGGAGGGCGGCGTCCGGCTAGCCCGACGCGCGCTGCAACTCCGTCGACGCGGCGGTGCCGAATTTGTCGGGTGCGGAGGACGCTGCAATCTTGCGGGTCAACGGCACCTGCAGGCGGCACAACAGCCCCTCGGGCCGCCAGTCGAACAGCGCCTGTCCGCCGAGCTGGGATTCGACGCTCGCCAGCAGGCTGCGTGTGCCGAAGCCGCGCGACTTCGGCGGCCTCACTAGCGGGCCACCGGATTCCTCCCACGTCACGGCGAGTGCGTCGTTATCGACCTTCCAGCCGATCGTGAGCCGGCCGGACCGCGTCGAGAGTGCGCCATACTTTGCGGAGTTGGTGAAGAGTTCATGCAGCGCCAGCGCCAGCGTCTGAGCGGTGGCAGGCACGAGCTGTACCTCGGGACCCGCGAGCCTGATCTGGCCGCCGAGCGAATAGGGCGCAAGTTCCTCGTCGATCAGCTTCGACAATTCGGCGCCCTGCCAGCTCGACAGCGACAGGATGGTGTGAACGCGTGCCAGCGCATTGATGCGCCCTTCGACGGCATTGACATATGCCTTGACCTCGTCGGCACGGGTGAGGCGCACGATCGATTGGGCCAGCGCCAGCGCATTCTTGGCGCGATGGTCGACTTCACGTGCGAGCAGATTCTGCCGCTCCTCGGCACGCTTGCGTTCGGTGATGTCCACGGTGACACCGCTCACCCGCACCACGCGGCCGCTCCCATCGACGGTCGCGGCAGCCGTGCCGACGCACCAACGCACGTCGCCGTCGGGCCGCACAATGCGGAACTCCGTTTCATAAGCGCGCGAGCCCTTGTTGAATTCGGCGATCGCCTTGCGCAACTCATCGACGTCATCGGGGTGCAACAGAGCCTGAACGTTGGCCGGATTGACGTTAAAATTCTCAGGGCTAACGCCGAAGATGCGATACTGGCCTTCATCCCACATCCAGTCGCCGTTGATCCAGTCCCAATCCCACGATCCCATCTTGCCGGCGGCGATCGCCATGCTGCGCCGCTGTTCGCTCTCCCGCAGCTTTGCGGTGGAGTTTTCCAGCTCGGCGGTGCGCGCGCGGACGCGATCCTCGAGCTCCTGGTTCAGCCGCTCGAGCTCGCGCGTCTTGCGATAGAGCTCGGAAAAAACCTTGATCTTGGCGCGCAGCACCTCCGGCACGACCGGCACCGGAACGTAGTCGACCGCGCCCATCTCGTAGCCGCGGAGGCGATCGATATCGCTCACTTGAATGGCCGAGATGAAGATCATCGCGGTCTTCTGGAAGCGCGGATGCTCCCGGATCATCGCGGCAAGCTCGAAACCGTCGAGGTCCGGCATGCAGACGTCGACCAGGATCACGGCGATCTCGGTCTTCAGCAGCACCTCCAGCGCCTCGCGACCCGACGACGCGATCACGAGGTTCTCGCCGAGTTCCTTCAAGATGACCTCGTAGGCGAGCAGCTTGGCCGGCTGGTCATCGACGAGGAGGATGTTGACCTTTTCGTGGTCCATTCTGGTCCCGATCAGCGATGCAGCCACATGCGAATCGCAAGCAGCAATTGGTCGGTGTTCACGGGCTTGGCGAGGTAGTCGGACGCGCCGGCTTCCAGGCATTTCTCGCGGTCGCCCTTCATCGCCTTGGCGGTCAGCGCGATGATCGGCAGGCGGGCGAAGGCCGGATTCTCGCGAATAACACCGATGGTCTGATAGCCATCCATCTGCGGCATCATGATGTCCATTAGGACGATCGCGATTTCCGGATTGGACTCGGCCAAGGTTACTGCCTCTCTTCCGGTGGTCGCAGTCAACACCTTCATGCCCCGCCGTTCCAGCACGCTCGACAGTGCGAAGATGTTGCGGGCGTCGTCGTCGACGAGCAGCGCGGTCTTGCCGATCAGGTCCTCGTCGGAACTGTTCAATTTTTCCAGCATACGCTGTTTCTCGACCGGCAGCTCCGTGATCACGCGATGCAGGAACAGGGCGGTCTCGTCGAGCAGACGCTCCGGCGATTCCACGCCCTTCACCACGATGCTGCGCGCCATGGTGTGCAGCTCCGCATCTTCCTCCGCCGAGAGCTCGCGGCCGGTGAACACTACCACCGGAATGTTCGAGAGTGCATCGTCCTTGCGGATATGGTCCAGCACCTCGAAGCCGCTCATATCGGGAAGCCGCAGGTCGAGTACGATGCAATCGCAGGGTGCCTCACGCAGCATCGAGAGCGCATCGGCGCCGGTACCGGTCGTCACGATCTCGATGTCGTCGTGATCCAGCAGCTCGCGAATCGAGAGCTGTTCGGCTTCGTTGTCCTCGACGATCAGGAGCCGCTTGCGCCGCGGCCGCGCATATTCCTTGATCTGCGTCAGCGCCGCGGCGACGCCTTCGGTCGTCGTCGGCTTGTTCACGAAGGAGAAGGCGCCGCGGGCGAGCGCATGCTGACGGTCCTCGTCGAGCGTAATGATCTGCACCGGAATATGGCGCGTCAGCGGATTGTGCTTGAGCTGGCTCAGCACCGTCCAGCCGAGCATGTCGGGCAGGAAGACGTCGAGTGAGACGGCTCTCGGCTGATATTGCTTCGCAAGCTCAAGGGCCTCCGCGCCGCGTGCGGCGACCAGCACCTTGAATCCCTTGTCGCGGGCGAGATCGACCAGCACGCGCGCATAATGCGGGTCGTCCTCGACGATCAACAGGATGCTGTCACCGGGCTCGAGATTGAGCCGATCGTCGGGAAGCTGCTCGATGACACGCTCGGGCGCCGTCGCTGCCTGCTGAAGTGCCGGCGGTTGGCTGTATTGTTGTGGCGCGGCGCGCGGTGCAAGCGTCGGCCCTGAATATTTCAGTGGCAGATAGAGCGTGAAGGTCGAGCCCCTGCCAGGCGCGCTGCGCAGGTGGATTTCTCCGCCCAGCAGGCTTGCGAGCTCGCGGCTGATGGCAAGGCCAAGGCCGGTGCCGCCATATTTGCGGCTGGTGCCGGCGTCGGCCTGCTGGAACGCCTCGAAGATCAGCTTCTGCTTCTCCAGGGGGATGCCGATTCCGGTATCGGACACTTCGAACGCGATCACGGCCGGTGCGGTGTTCAGCACCGGATGATCCGTACTCCAGCCGCCGAGCACGGCGCCGACCTTCAACCGCACTTCGCCTTCGGCGGTGAACTTGAAGGCGTTGGAGAGCAGGTTCTTCAAGACCTGTTGCAGGCGCTTGGAGTCGGTGACGAGGCTGCGCGCGAGGTTCGGATCGACGTCGATCTTGAACGACAGGTTGCGATTCTCCGCCTCGTGCCGGAACGGCCGCCCGACGGTATCGAGCAGGTTCGCCGTCAGGATCTCCTCGGCGTCGACCGTCACCGTGCCGGACTCGATCTTGGAAAGATCGAGAATGTCGCTGATGAGGTTGAGCAGGTCGGTGCCGGCACCGTGGATGGTGCGGGCGAACTCGACCTGTTTGGCCGAGAGGTTGCCGTCCGGATTGTCCGTGAGCTGCTGGCCGAGGATGAGGATCGAGTTCAGCGGCGTGCGCAGCTCGTGGCTCATATTGGCCAGGAATTCGGACTTGTACTTCGAGGTCAGCGCGAGCTCGGTCGCCTTTTCCTCCAGCGCGCGGCGGGCCTGCTCGATCTCCTGGTTCTTGCGCTCGACCTCGACGTTGCGCTCGGCGAGCTGCTGCGCCTTCTGCTCGAGCTGGTCGTTGGTCTGCTGCAACTCGCGCTGCTGGGTCTGGAGCTCGCCGGCGAGCTGCTGCGACTGCTTGAGCAGGCCTTCGGTCTGCATCGTCGCCTCGATCGAGTTGAGCACGATGCCGATGGAATCGGTGAGCTGCTCCAGGAAGGTCATCTGCGAGGTCGTGAACGAGGCGAGCGAGGCGAGCTCGATCACGGCCTTGACCTGGCCTTCGAACAGGACCGGGAGCACCACGAGGTTTTTCGGTGCGACGCGGAGCAGCGCCGAATTGATCGGCACCACGTCGGCGGGAATGTCCGCGACCACGCGCGGGCGCCGGTCGAGCGCGCATTGGCCGATCAGCCCGTCGCCGAACTGCAGCACCTGCTGATACGGATAGACGCCGTCGCCGGCGTAGGAGGCGAGCAGGCGAAGCTGCGGGCTATCCTCGTTTTCGACCTGATAGATCACGCCGGTATGCGCGCTCACCAGCGGCGACAATTCGCTGAGCAGCAGCCGGCCCACAGTGGTGAGGTCGCGCTGGCCCTGAAGCATGTTGGTGAATTTGGCAAGGTTGGTCTTGAGCCAGTCCTGCTCGGTGTTCACGTCCGTCGTCAGACGGAGGTTCGTGATCATCGTGTTGATGTTGTCCTTCAGCTCCGCGACTTCGCCGCGGGCGTCGACCTGGATCGATCGGGTGAGGTCGCCCTTGGTCACCGCGGTCGCCACCTCAGCGATCGCGCGCACCTGCGAGGTGAGGTTGGCCGCCAGCAGGTTGACGTTGCCGGTGAGGTCCTTCCAGGTGCCGGCGGCGCCGGGCACGTTGGCCTGACCGCCGAGCCGGCCTTCGACGCCGACTTCGCGTGCCACCGACGTCACCTGGTCGGCGAAGGTCGCGAGCGTCTCCGTCATATTGTTGATGGTGTCGGCGAGCGCCGCGACCTCGCCCTTTGATTTCACGGTCAGGTTCTGCTTCAGATCGCCGTTGGCGACCGCGGTCACCACCTTGACGATGCCGCGGACCTGCTCGGTCAGGTTCGCCGCCATGAAATTGACGGTGTCGGTGAGATCTTTCCAGGTGCCGGCGACGCCCGGCACCTGCGCCTGGCCGCCGAGCTTGCCTTCGGTGCCGACCTCGCGGGCGACGCGGGTGACCTCGCCGGCGAAGGCGTTGAGCTGGTCCACCATGGTATTGATGGTGTTTTTCAGCTCCAGGATCTCGCCCTTCACGTCCACTGTGATCTTGCGCGACAAGTCGCCGCGCGCGACGGCGGTCGTGACTTCGGCGATGTTGCGGACCTGCGTGGTGAGGTTCGCAGCCAGCAGGTTGACGTTGTCGGTGAGGTCCTTCCAGGTGCCACCGACGCCGGGCACCACGGCCTGACCGCCGAGCCGGCCCTCGGTGCCGACCTCGCGGGCCACGCGCGTCACCTCGGCGGCGAAGGAGCGCAGCTGCTCGACCATGGTGTTCAGCGTGTCCTTCAGCAGAAGGATTTCGCCGCGCACGTCCACCGTGATCTTCTTCGACAGATCGCCGCCGGCGATGGCGGTCGCGACCTCGGCGATGTTGCGGACCTGAGCCGTCAGGTTCGAGGCCATGAAGTTGACGTTGTCGGTGAGGTCCTTCCAGGTGCCGGCGACGCCGGGCACCTCGGCCTGGCCGCCGAGCTTGCCTTCGGTGCCGACCTCGCGCGCCACGCGCGTCACTTCGCCGGCAAAACCGTTGAGCTGGTCCACCATGGTGTTGATGGTGTTCTTCAGCTCCAGGATTTCGCCGCGCACGTCGACGGTGATCTTGCGCGACAGGTCGCCGCGCGCCACGGCGGTGGTCACTTCGGCGATGTTGCGGACCTGGGCGGTGAGGTTGCCCGCCATCGAGTTGACGCTGTCGGTGAGATCCTTCCAGGTGCCGGCGACGCCGGGCACGTTGGCCTGACCGCCGAGCCGGCCTTCGGTGCCGACCTCGCGCGCCACGCGCGTCACCTCGCCCGCGAAGCGGTTGAGCTGGTCGACCATCGTGTTGAGGGTGTCCTTGAGCTGAAGGATTTCGCCGCGCACGTCGACGGTGATCTTGCGCGACAAGTCGCCGCCGGCGATGGCGGTCGCGACCTCGGCGATGTTGCGGACCTGAGCCGTGAGGTTGCCCGCCATCGAGTTCACGGAGTCTGTGAGATCCTTCCAGGTGCCGGCGACGCCGGGCACTTCGGCCTGGCCGCCGAGCTTGCCTTCAGTGCCGACCTCGCGCGCCACGCGCGTGACTTCGCCGGCAAAGGCGTTGAGCTGGTCGACCATGGTGTTGAGCGTTTCCTTCAACTGAAGGATTTCGCCCGAAACATTCACCGTGATCTTCTTCGACAGATCGCCTTTCGCGACGGCGGTGGCAACCTCGGCGATGTTGCGGACCTGGCCGGTCAGGTTCGAGGCCATCGAGTTGACCGAGTCGGTCAAGTCCTTCCAGGTACCGGCGACGCCACGCACCTGGGCCTGGCCGCCGAGCTTGCCTTCGGTGCCGACCTCGCGCGCGACGCGCGTGACTTCGCCGGCAAAGGCATTGAGCTGGTCCACCATCGTGTTGATGGTGTCCTTCAGCTCCAGAATTTCGCCGCGCACGTCCACGGTAATCTTCTTGGAGAGATCGCCGCCTGCGACTGCCGTGGTCACCTCGGCGATATTGCGGACCTGCGCGGTCAGGTTCGACGCCATCGAGTTGACGCTTTCGGTCAGGTCCTTCCAGGTGCCGGCGACGCCAAGCACGTTGGCCTGGCCGCCGAGCCGCCCCTCGGTGCCGACCTCACGCGCCACGCGCGTGACTTCGCCCGCGAAGGCGTTGAGCTGGTCGACCATGGTGTTGAGCGTTTCCTTCAACTGAAGGATCTCGCCAGACACGTTCACGGTGATCTTCTTCGACAGGTCGCCGCCGGCGATCGCGGTGGCGACGTCGGCGATGTTGCGGACCTGCGCGGTCAGGTTCGACGCCATGAAGTTGACGTTGTCGGTGAGGTCCTTCCAGGTTCCGGCCACACCGGGCACCTGGGCCTGGCCGCCGAGCTTGCCCTCGGTCCCGACCTCGCGCGCCACGCGCGTCACTTCCGAGGCGAACGAGTTGAGCTGGTCCACCATGGTATTGATGGTATCCTTCAGCTCCAGAATCTCGCCGCGCACGTCCACGGTGATCTTGCGGGACAAGTCGCCGCGCGCCACGGCGGTGGTGACGTTGGCGATGTTGCGCACCTGCGCGGTGAGGTTGCCGCACATCGCATTGACGGAATCGGTCAAGTCTTTCCAGGTGCCGGCGACGCCGGGCACGATCGCCTGGCCGCCGAGCTTGCCGTCGGTGCCGACCTCTCGCGCCACGCGCGTCACTTCGGAGGCGAAGGAGCGCAGCTGGTCCACCATCGTGTTGATGGCTTCCTTGAGCTGGAGGATCTCGCCGCGGACATCGACGGTGATCTTCTTGGACAAGTCGCCGTTGGCGACCGCGATCGTCACCTCGGCAATGTTCCGAACCTGGTTGGTCAGGTTGTTCGCCATCGAGTTGACGCTCTCGGTCAGATCCTTCCAGACGCCGGTCACTTCCGGCACCTGCGCCTGTCCGCCGAGCTTGCCTTCGGTGCCGACCTCGCGCGCAACGCGCGTCACCTCGGAGGTGAACACGCCGAGCTGCTTGATCATGGTGTTGACGATGGTCGCCGACTGCAGAAATTCGCCGCGAAGGGGGCGACCCTCGACGTCGAGCTTGACGGTCTGAATCAGGTCGCCTTGCGCGACGGCTGCGACCGCGCGCGTGACCTCGCGGGTCGGCCACAACAGGTCGTCGATCAGCGTGTTGACCGAGCCTTCCATATCGGCCCAGGAGCCCGAGGCCAGCCCGAACTTCACGCGCTGCCGCGTCTTGCCTTCGCGCCCCACCACCTGGCCGACCAGTTCGAGCTGCTGCGCCATCCGCTGGTTGGCGGCGATGATTTCATTAAAAGTGTCGGCGATCTTGCCGTCGATGCCAAGATAGTCGCCGCTCATGCGCACGGAAAAATCGCCGCTGCGCATTGCCTGCAATGCGAGCAGCAATTCCGGCCGGGAATCCGGGTCCGACGCATCGTTGATTTTTGGCTTTGGGACGCGACGACCGGAGCGTGATGCAGTTCCGGGATCGAGGTCGCTCATCTGATTCCCCCGCAGGCGTCGGCCAAATCCGGCCAGACGCAATTGTCAAACTAGAGCGTCAGCCAAATTCGAAATCAAGCGCCAAGGTTGCGGCGCGCGAAAATGGAACCTGCTCTGCTCAGCCCAATTGCGATAACGGTGAGGGAGGACGTCGGTTCCATTTCTTTCAGAAGAAGTCTCCGTCCCGCAGGTGCCCTGGATAGAGGCCCTCCGGAACAGAGCACAGGCCCTGCGGTTAGCCCGCAAAACATGGAGAGACGCATGCGAGCCGTGTTTGCCGCGATTATCGTCAGCTTGTTCGCCGCCGGATCGGCGCTGGCGCAGGGGGGCGCACCCAGCGGCCGCGGGGCCGTTACCGGTGATCCCGCCGCAAGTTCCGCAACCCCGCGCGCCGATTCGCCCACGACAGGCGCGGCGACAAGGCCGAGCCCGAGCGGCAGCGGCACTTCGACCTCGGGCGGCAAGGATGACAATGGCGATGCGGGCCGTGACAAGATGCCCGAGAGCGACCGTACGGTGCGCCCCGAAAGCCAACAGCGGCATTCGGACGACAAATGATCGCGGCTACTTGTCGGCCATCGTGCGCTCCGCGTCCTTGACCTGGCCGCGCAGCCTGGGCAGCTGTTCGCGCGCGAAGGCGGCCAGTGCGGGATTGTCCGGCCCGTTCAGATAGTGCTCGAGCAGGGTGATAACGGACTCATATTCGGGGATTTGCGCGGCATAGAAGCTTCTGACGTAAGTTGGTCCGTCCGAGGCTTCGCGCTCGACGAGGCTGGCGCCGGGCGCGGTCTTGCAGGCGTGTGGCTCGGCACCAATCGCTTGCTGAATTTCCTTCAGCGCCTTGTCGCGCTTGGCTGCCTCCTCGACTCGCAAGGCGGCAAGATTTTTGACCTCCGCATTGCCCTGCAGGTCGGTGCCCTCCAACAGGTCCTGCTGAAAGTGGCTGAAGGCGTAGAGGCTGCTGACGACGTCGTTCGCGGTCGGCGTGCGCTCCCTAGGCGTTCGCTCGCCGATGTTGTCCGCAAGCGCCGCCGTGCCGATGAATGCCAAGACGATCACGACAAGAACTCGCATGACTATCCAATGGCCGATGGCGCGCGAAGTTCCGCGAAGATTACGATCTGGTAGGGCGGTTGCGGGACCGAGGTTCCGGCCCCATGTTTTTAGTATGAAGCAATCAGAGATCTTCAGAGATAACGCCGAAAACTGCCTGCAGCTCGCCGAACGCGCGGAAGGGCAACCAAGCTACAAGCGCTATTCGCGCATGGCGGAGGCCTGGATGGCGCTCGCGAACGAGCAGGACTGGCTCGATGGCGAAATCCCGCCCGTTACGGACCGCGTCCCCCACAAGCAGGATGTGTGAGCGCTCACGCTTGCGCGAAACTCCGTGTCCTCACGGAATGAAGGCGACAAATCCACGATGATTAGGGAATAGTCGATCTGATTTTCGGTTCCAGAAGGAGGATTTGCGATGGCTCCACGTCTAGCCCTTCTCTCACTCATCCTCGCCTTCGGCGTCTCCGTCGCGTTCGCGACGGTGACCACCGTGCGGCAAGTGCATCTGGCGAGTACACCGGCCACGGTGCGCGCGGCCCACAGCTAGCAACAAGTCGCTCTCGCACGGGCCGGAACCTTCGACACGCCGGCGCGTAAGCGCTTCCAGACATCAGAGGAGGCGAGAGGACATCATGGTCCATTCCGATCAAGGCATCGTCAGAGACAAGCGCGGTGAACAGCAGCCGCGCGATAAGCAGCGTGCGCAGAGTGTGCACAAGTCGGGGCCGAAGGGTTCGCCCTCGCGAGAGGCGACACGCGATCCCAAGCTGAACGACGACAGCAAGACGCCCGGCTCAGGCATGACACCGGATGATTCCGACGGCGCGCCGAGCGGCTAGTTCTCACGAGGAACGAATCCGCGCGCGGAGAGTCGAAGGTTTGCTTCCGGCTGTCATGCCCCCGGTGCGCCGGAAGCAGTCTCCAAGGGCGGTCCTGGCACACCTGTGCCGGGGCCGTTTGCTTATGAAAATCTCCGATCCCATTCAGTCTTCCGTGTCGCCCGGCTGAGCTCGATTGCCCCGGATGTGCCCGTCGGCCCCCCGCCCGAACACGCCATAATTGCTTGATTTGATCCCTGGTGGGCCGTCGGGGACGGCACCGGCAAGCCCGATCTTGAGAAGCTCGCGGACCGCTGCGGCACGCGTCGGCATACGATGCTTGAAGCGGAAATCATCGACTGCGGCCAACTCTTCCGGCGAGAGCATGACCTGGAGGCGCTCGGCGCGAAGATCATTCATGACTCACCACATCGAAGGTGCAGATTGAGTAGTTTACTCAACCGCCTAACCTGACGCGGGTTCCACAAAAGTCGGAAAGAGCATTAAATTAGTAAAATAATCCAATAAAATCAATAGTTTGTGTGTTGGGGAGGTGCGAGGACTGATGCATGCTGCGGGAAAGGGAATGGAGACTCACCATGACGGATGAAGTCAGGTTACCCCGCAAGCTTTCCGAAGAACCGGAAGCACCCAAGCCGGTGCGTGCGAGCCATCAGAAGGTTATCGAGCAAGTGGAGCGCTGGGCCAATAGCCCGGGCCTGCAACCGCCGGAGCCCCAACCGCCGGAGGAGCGAAATGCGTAAGCGGTCGATGCCACACACATTCATGGAGCGTATCGAGGCGCAGAAATGCCGGCTTGAACGTCAGTTGGCGAACCTGCCGGATGGCAAGCAGCGCGACGCCGTTGCTGCGCGGCTCGAGCAGTTTCGCGCCGCGGCCGAGATGCACGAATTTCTGTCGTCACGGGAGGTGGTGGGGGTTCTTCGCTGATGGTGGCCAGCGCCCGCACCGTCGCGCACGATGGGACACGATGCGGAGCTTCCGCCTGAGCCACCACGCCGACACTGAGACAACGGCCCATGCCGTCAGGGCTGCGGCGAAGGCGCCAAGGACGCTTGCAGTTGCGGTGAGATAGAAAACGGCAGCGAATGCCACAAGACCGATACTTCCCCAGGCAGCGCCGGCCGCATCGAGCGCAGCCGCCTCTTGCCCGCGCCGCCGACCGCTGAGACCGGCCTTTTCCTTGGTGCGGCGCTCATGGCTTTCTACCAGCGTGGCGCTGGCGCAGAAGATGGCGGGAAGCGCGAGGAAGAGACCACCGACAGACACACCGAAGTTCGCACCCAGGGCACCTGTGAGCACGGTCGCCAAGCCGCCCAGCAGGAAGCGAACGCCATACTCGTACCAGCGAGTCTGTTCCAGCGCGGAGAGTGACAGCTTGACCGGCATCAGGCCGCCCCTCCCAGGCCCGCGAGCAGTCCGAAGGCGACCGCAAGCCACACGGTCAAAGCGAGGGTGGTAGCCGGCAACGCATTCAGACGGTATCGCATCAACAGATGGCAGACGACGACGCTGTAGCAGCCGAGGGCAACAGCGCCATAGATCATGGTCCAGCTTTCGGCGGCGGCATAGTGAGATCCGTGCCGGACGACGGCGATGCCAAGCGTGGCCAGCGCGACGGAAGGGGCGGCGCCCAGGAGGCCGGCAAAGCTCTTCGGCCTGAACATGTCGCCGAGGATCGCGAACGCGGAGACGATCACGCCGCCGGCAATGAAGCGCACGATATATTCGGTCATGACCGTGCCTGTGACTTGTCTTGCCGGCTGCGCGATTCTTGCCGGCTGCGTGACTTTGCCAGCGTCAATGGCCGCACGAGTCTTTCCACGACAGCGCCGAGCGCGAAGCCTGCCACCACGTCGCTCGTCCAATGCGCGAGCAGCGCAATCCGCGTCAGCGAAAGCGCGACCGCAACCGAGCGCACCACGCGCCGCGGCGTCGGCGGCAGCAAGCCCGCCGCCGAGGCAAGTGCGCCCATATGAACGGCGTGGCCGGAGGGGAAGGCGTCGCGCGGCTGTCCGGAGACAGGGACGCCCTTTTGATGTCCGCGTACTGTCAACCGGTCCGGCCTGGTCTGATCGAACATGGATTTCAGGACATGTGGCAGCAAGGCGGTCGCCAGCGAAACAGTCAGAACGTGGTTGGCGATGCGGCGCTGCCGCGGCTGCACAAGGTGGGCATAGAGCCACCCGGCCGCAGCCAGCGCGAGCAGCACGTGCTCGTCAGCGCCCCAGGTCAGGGTCTGTGCGGTGCGCTCGATGCCTGAATTGGTGTGCACCGCGATTTCGTTCGCGATGGCTGTGTCGATGCGGGTGGGTCTGACCTCTACTAACGCCATCGTTCTGCGGTGAACTATCCTTAATGATCCTCTTGTAAAGCTTCAGTGACAATGAAGGTTCCTCGCCGGCGCGCCGCACTCCTGCGGCCCCGATCGCGACGACGGTTGGCCAGCTCCGCCGGAAGCGCCATACACTTGGCCGGTGGCATAGCTGGCGTCAGCCGCCGCAAGCTGCAGGTAGATCGAGGCGAGCTCGACTGGCTGGCCCGGACGGCCAAGCGGCGTCATGCCGCCGAATTTCTCGAGCTTCTCCATCGTCGCCCCGCCGGACACCTGGAGTGGAGTCCAGATCGGTCCCGGCGCGACGCCATTGACCCGGATGCCCTTCGAGGCGAGTTGCTTTGCCAGCGATTTCACATAATTCGTCGTTGCGGCCTTGGTCTGCGCGTAATCGTAGAGATCCGGCGAGGGATCGTAGGCCTGTTCGGACGTCGTGCCGATGATGCAGGCGCCGGGCTTCAGATGCGGCAGCGCCGCCTTGATGATCCAGAACGGAGCGTAGACGTTGGTTCTCATGGTCGCGTCGAAATCCTCCGACGTGACCTCGAGGATCGAGGCCCGCGTCTGTTGCCGCGCCGCGTTGTTGACGACGATATCGAGCCCGCCCAGCCCCTGCACGGCCTCTTCGACCAGCTTCTTGCAGAATGCCTCGTCCCTGAGATCGCCGGGGATGGCGAGGCCGTTGCGCCCCTCCTTCTTGACCAGCGCGATCACCTCCTGCGCATCAGGCTCTTCGGCCGGGTGATAATTGATGGCGACGTCGGCGCCTTCGCGCGCGTACGCAATCGCGGCCGCGCGCCCCATGCCGGAATCGCCGCCGGTGATCAGCGCCTTGCGGCCGGCCAGGCGGCCGGAGCCTCTGTAGCTGGTCTCGCCATGGTCCGGGCGCGGCTCCATCTTGCCGGCAAGACCGGGCCAGGGCTGCGACTGCTTCTTGAAGGGGGGCTTCGGGTAGCGGCTGACGGGATCGATCGGGTCCTGCTCGGCCATGGACGTATTTCCTTTCGCTGTTGAAGAGGTCAGCGAAGCCGCAGCAAGCGTTGCGCTCGCCGCATGAACGACGCGCCGGCGGGATATCGAGGGTCTGGTTTGATCGGCCATGATCGTCTCCGAGAACGTTGCGCTTCAACGTGCGGAGACGGCGATCGTTGCTAGGTCGAGGAGGATGCTGGATGCCCGGCGTCCTCAGACAATTCTTGCTTGAACTGTTCTGACTTGGACTGTCCGACGCTCGGCGCCTTGCCGAGTTCCTTGGCCATGTCGAGATGATGCTTGAGCGCCGGCAGCGTCTTGCCGGCCCAATCCTTCAGCTCGGCATTGTCGCCGCCCTTGGCGTAACGGTCGAACAGCGAGACTGCGTCTTCATGCGCGCTGACCTGATAAGAGTTGTAATCCGAGCTGAAGTCCTTTCCGTTCGCGCTCTTGAGCTTGTCGAGCTTGCTCTGATGCGAGCTGTCGAGCGCCGTCGGCACGGTCGCCTGAACCTTGCCGTTGCCGAACAGGCCTTTCAGCTCGGTGTTGGTCTTGGTATGATCGGTTACCATCTGCTGCGCGAAGGATTTTTCCTGCGCGTTGCCCTTCTGCTCGGCGAGCTTGCTCGATTCGATCTCGAACATGTCGCTGATGGCGACTTCCTTGACGAAATCGGCGGTGGTTGGTGCGACGCCGAGCGCTGAATTGATGCCGGTCTTCTCGCCGACTGATTGGGCAAGCGCGGGGCCTGCAAGAAGCACGCAAGCAAAAGCGATGATGGTTCGTTTCATGGGCGGTTCTCCGAGGTGACTGCGCAGCCGCGCTGCGCGTCGTTGCGCCGATCAACACGGTGCAAAGTCGGACGTTCCTAACCGGCTAGTCGGTTCGATTGCGGCCGGTGCGCGGATTGATCGGGTCGGTCGGCTCGCGCCGAAGTCTCTCCGGCAGGAATGCCTCGGCGGACGAAGCGGAGGGCGCCGAGCGAACGTCGGCATGACGCTGCGCCCGCTCGTGCGGTGTCTGGTTGGGGTTGATCTGCCGCTTCACGTCGACGCCATCAACGGGATCGTTGACGCCGTGCTGGATGTCGCGAAAGTCGCTCATGGTTCACTCCTTTCCGGGCAGGATCGACTCGAGCATCTGCCGTGCCGCTCCCTTGATCACCCCGGCTTCGTTCGGATCGCCCTTCATCAGTGCGAGCGAGAAGTTTTTCGCCTGCTGCAACGTGACGTGTGGCGGCAGCGGCGTCTCGGCCGCGCCGCCGACGAGGCCGACCTCCATGGGAAGCCGCGCCTGGACGAAGCCGATCTTGCCGTCGGCGCGTTGAAGCGCGCCGAATATGCCGTTGATGCCATCTCCGGGATAGCCAAAGATGTGGCGCACGCCCCATTGATGCAGACGCTGGACGATGAAGTCGGAGACGGTGTGGGTCATCGCGAGTGGCTCCCTGGTGTGACGATCGAGAACCCTCCGTCTCCGGTGATGTTCCTCAACTCTCGCGGAACATGCGCCGGAACGATCGCTCGTTTGTCCGGGTTATCTTTACTTAGGCTGAGTGGGAGAAAATGAGATGTTGAATCGAGGCGAACTGGACCAAAACGAGATGGGCCGGTTGATCGGTAGCGACAAGGTCGAGGGAACATCGGTCTATGGCGCCGATCGCAACAAGATCGGCTCGATCGAGCGCGTGATGATCGACAAGATCAGCGGCAAGGTGTCCTACGCCGTGCTCGGCTTTGGCGGATTTCTGGGGCTCGGTAACGACCACTATCCGTTGCCCTGGCAGTCGCTGAAATATGACACCGAGCTCGGAGGATACATCATCGGCATCACCACCAAGGAGCTGAGCCGCGCACCGAAATATAGCGAAAAGGGCGAGTGGAACTGGGGGGACGACGCGGCGGTGCGCGGGATCAACGCCTATTACGGCGTTCCCTTCCCTTAGGGATCACCGAGGAACACGCGATGAGCAAGGAAAAGCCTACCGACGATCCGCGGCGCCAGAGTGACTGGGGATCGCACCGCCAGACGGACAAGCCCTGGAAGGGCAATCCGGAGAAGGAGCAGGGATCGGACGACGAGGTCAAGCCCGATCTCGAAAAATGGCATCAGACGAAGACGCACTGAGCAAGGCGCCGAGGCGCTCGAGATGGGCGCGGCACGCACGGGCCCGCGCTTCTTTTTTGGCCAATGCAATCACGAATGACGGTAATGCCGGCCGCAGTCGGAACCTTGCTTTGACGCTGGCGGTTAGGCTCGCGGCGAGCGCGCCGGCCTTGGCCGCCCTGCCGGTTTAGTCCCGAGAAAGGGTGTTCGCCGTGGATGCTCAGACACGGGAGCGTGGGCCGTCTGCGGAGCAGCCGCAGAGGGCGAAGGACGCTCCGAAAGCGTCTCCCGATCAGATCCACAATGCCAACGACCAGAAGCAGGCGACGCCGCCGCTGCGCGAGCGGCTTCGCGAACATTGGCTGCTCGCAACCCTCGGCGCCACCTTGCTGATCGCGGCCCTGGTCGGCGGCCTGCTCTACTGGCTGGAGATCCGCCACTATGAATCCACCGATGACGCTTTCGTCGCCGCGCGCAGCTTTTCCGTGGCTTCGAAGGTTGGTGGTTACGTCACCGACGTCCTTGTCACGGACAACCAGCATGTCAATGCCGGCGACTTGCTGGCCAAGATCGACGAGCGCGACTACCGCATCGCCGTCGATCAGGCCGCGGCGCAGGTCGAGGCCTCCAAGGCCAACATCGCTAATCTTGATGCGCAGATCGACTCGCAGCGCGAGCAGATCAAGCAGGCGCAGGCGCAGCTCGAACAGGCCCAGGCCCAGCTCCGGTTCTCGCAGGAGGAATTTGCGCGCGCCGAGGATCTTGCCGAGAAGGGCGCCGGCACCGTGCAGCGCCAGCAGCAGACCCGTTCCGACCTTCAGGCGCAGCAGGCCAATACCGAGCGCGCCAAGACGGCGGTGACCGCGGCCGAGCTCGGCATCAAGACGCTCCAGGCCCAGCTCGAGGGCGCCAAGGCGCAGCTCGGGCAGTCGCAGGCGCAACTCGATCAGGCCAAGCTGAACCTGCAATATACCAACGTCGTCGCGGCGCAGTCTGGCCGCGTCGTCAAGCTGAGCGGGGCCAAGGGCACCTTCGTCACGGCGGGACAGAGCCTGATGATGTTCGTCCCCGACGAGGTGTGGATCGTCGCCAACTACAAGGAAACCCAACTCAACGACATGCGGCCCGGCCAAACCGTCGAGATCCGCATCGATGCTTATCCCGGCCGCGAGCTCACCGGCCATGTCGATTCCGTGCAGCCGGGCTCGGGCACCGCGTTCAGCCTGCTGCCGGCGGAGAACGCCACCGGCAACTTCGTCAAGGTGGTGCAGCGTGTGCCGGTGAAGATCGCGGTCGACAACTGGCCGGCCGATCTGCCGGTCGGCCCGGGCATGTCGGTCGTGCCCTGGACGAGGGTGCGGTGACCGAGGTCGCGCAAGGCAGCGCAGGTGGCTGGTCGCCGGAGCGCTCGGCGGCCGGCGGGCACAATCCGTATCTGATCGCGTTCGTCGTCTCGATCGCGACTTTCATGGAGGTGCTCGACACCACCATCGCCAACGTTGCGCTGCGCCACATCGCCGGCGGGCTCGCGGTCGGCATCGACGAGAGCACCTACGTCATCACCAGCTACCTCGTCGCCAACGCCATCGTGCTGTCGATCTCGGGCTGGCTCTCGACCGTGATCGGCCGCAAGCGCTTCTATATGATCTGCGTCGCGACCTTTTCGGTGGCCTCGCTGTTGTGCGGCCTCGCCTGGAGTTTGCAGGCGCTTGTGTTGTTCCGGATTCTGCAGGGGCTGGGCGGCGGTGGCATGGCGACCAGCGAGCAAGCAATCCTCGCTGATTCTTTTCCGCCGCAAAAACGCGGCCAAGCGTTTGCGATCTATGGCGTCGCAGTCGTGGTCGCCCCAGTGATTGGCCCGACGCTCGGCGGCTGGATTACCGACACCTACTCCTGGCACTGGGTGTTCCTGATCAACGTGCCGATGGGTCTGATCTCGCTGTTCCTGGTCGGCACGCTGGTCAAGGAGCCGTCGGGCGCGGAAGAGGAGAGGGCGGAGCTGCTGAGCAAAGGCCTGCGCGTCGACTACATCGGCTTCCTGCTGGTCGCGATTGGGCTCGGCTCGCTCGAATTCGTCCTTGACGAAGGCCAGCGCAATGATTGGTTCGGATCGAACATGATCCTGTCCTTTGCACTGCTTGCCGCCTTCTGCCTGCTCGCATTGATCCCGTGGGAGTTGATGCGGGATGATCCCATCGTCGACATTCGCCTGCTCGGCAGGCGCCAGTTCGGGTCCTGTTTCCTGGTCATGCTTGGCACATTTGCCGTGCTGATCTCAACAACGCAGCTATTGCCCCAGCTTTTGCAGACGGAGCTGGGCTATACCGCCATGCTCGCGGGACTGGTGCTGTCGCCGAGCGGCGTCGTGACGATGATGTTGATGCCGGCGGCGGGACGACTGGTCACGATAGTGCAGCCGAAATATCTGATCATGTTCGGCGCTGCGACTGCCGCACTTTCGATGTGGCATCTGACCGGGCTTACCGGGGACATCACCTACGGCTACGCCGCGCTGGCGCGAATCTATCTCGCGGTCGCTCTTCCCTTCCTATTCCTTCCGGTGACAACGGCATCCTATGACGGCTTGCCACCCGAGAAGACCAACCAGGCCTCCGCCCTGATCAATGTCGCCCGCAACATCGGTGGCTCGATGGGCGTGGCGCTGGCGCAAACGCTCTTGGCGCAGCGCCAGCAATTCCATCAGAGCCGCCTGATCGAGCACGCCGCGCCGTCCGATCTCGGCTATCAGCAAACCATCGACGCCATGACGCGCTTCTTCCAGGCCCAAGGCTCGAACGCAACGGATGCTGCCTCGCAGGCGATCGCCTGGATCGGCCAGACCCTCCAGCGGCAGATCGATCTTCTTGCTTATATCGACGTGTTCTGGACGCTTGCCGTTATTGCGGCGTTGTTGATCCCGATTGCCGCGGTCATCCGGCCGATCGATTTGCGCGCGCCAGCGCGCCGCCATTGATGTCTCCGTCGGTGACGGACCCGTATTGGGAGCTCTATCGGTAGTCGAGGAGCGCCTGGACCGTGGAGATGGAGATCGGGCCGTTCCGAGAGAGGTGGTGACCGCGGCGCAAAAGTCTGGCTAGACTGATCCCAACGCGAACCAAAGCTCCGGGAGGGCCCTGCGTGAAGACTGCGATCACCGAACTGTTCGGCATCGAGCACCCCATCATCCAGGGCGGTATGCATTTCGTCGGCTTTGCCGACCTGGCCGCCGCCGTCTCCAACGCCGGCGGGCTCGGCATCATCACCGGCCTCACGCAGAGGACGCCGGAGCTGCTGGCCAAGGAGATCGCGCGCTGCCGCGACATGACCGACAAGCCGTTCGGCGTGAACCTCACCTTTCTGCCGGCCTTCTCCGCGCCGCCCTATCCGGAATACATCGCGGCGATCGTCGAAGGCGGCGTCAAGGCCGTGGAAACCGCGGGCCGCAGCCCGGAAGCTTATATGCCGGCCCTGAAGGCGGCAGGCATCAAGGTGATCCACAAGTGCACCTCGGTACGCCATTCGCTGAAGGCCGAGCGGATCGGCTGCGACGCCGTCAGCGTCGACGGTTTCGAGTGCGGCGGTCATCCCGGCGAAGACGACATCCCCAACATGATCCTGCTGCCGCGCGCGGCCGAGGAATTGAAGATCCCGTTCATTGCCTCCGGCGGCATGGCCGACGGGCGCAGCCTCGTCGCGGCACTGTCGCTGGGCGCGGCCGGCATGAACATGGGCACGCGCTTCATCGCCACCAAGGAAGCGCCGGTGCATCAGAACGTGAAGAACGCGCTGGTCGCGGCGACCGAGCTCGACACAAGGCTGATCATGCGCAGCTTGCGCAACACCGAACGTGTGCTCAAGAACGCCAATGTCGATCGCCTGCTCGAGATCGAGCGCGAGAAGGGCGCCAAGCTCACGATCGACGACATCCACGATCAGGTCGCCGGCGTCTATCCCAAAATCATGCTGGAAGGACAGATGGATGCCGGGGCCTGGAGCTGTGGCATGGTCGCGGGTCTGATCCACGACATCCCTTCCTGCAAGGAACTCGTCGATCGCATCATGGATGAGGCCGAAACCATCATCCGCAGCCGCCTGATGGGGTTCTTGGACGGGACGGGTGCGGCGCGAAAGGTCGCCTGAAACCGTCAAACTTCTTAACCACGGCGGCACTGGCCCGCTGGAATTGCGCGCGGCGCCTCCTAAATAGGGGTAAATTACCTCTTTCATAATCAATTTCAGGAGGCGTCCGTGGTCCTGAAGAGCGTTCATTTTGCTGTTGCCGTTGCCCTCATACTCGCAGCGGGCGGCGTCGCGCGCGCTGACGACTACAAGCCTGACGAATATCTCGGCCTTGATCTCTCCAAGGCGGTGCTGTCGCCGAAGCGGCTCGGGCCCGAGACGCGGTTCGCGCCGCTCGCCCTCGAAGCGCGCGGCGGCAATGACGCGCAAGCGCGCATCGAACCGATGGACGTACCGAAGAAGGTTGTCGCCGAACGCGTGCACGTACCGGAGCCGAAGGTCGCGCACGCCAAGCCCTCGCAGCCGCGCGGCGCGGCCCGCACCAAGCTCGCACGTCGCCACGCCAATCCGCTGGATGCGCAGGCAAGGGATACCCGCATCCAGACCTGGCCGTGCCGGTCCGGCGGCATCTGCAACTGGCGCTGAGCGAACCGTTGCTGATGGTTCACCTCGCCCCGCTTGCGGGGAGAGATCGGATTGCATTGAAGACGCAAGCCGGGTGAGGGGGACTCTCCACGAGTCCGTCTGTCACCTCCCTTGCGGAGACTCTCCCTCACCCCAACCCTCTCCATGCAAGCGGGGCGAGGGAGTAGACCATCGCCTCAGCTCAGCCCGTCATCTACGCGTCGCAAAACCGTAGGCGTGGAGTCAACAAACCGTAAGCTGGGAGTCAAGGAGCGCAGGCACCTTCCGTCACGATTCGACGAAGGTCTCCTGAATGGCAACGCTCCGCGCGCAGCGCGCATGGACCCGGCGGCAGTTTTTGGTCCGCTCCACCTCCAGCCTCGCCGTCGCCTCGCTGGGCACGCTCGCAAGTCCGTCCATCAGCCGCGCCGCCGACCGCCCGCAGATCGCGGGCGGCATCCAGTCCGGCGATGTCTCTGACGGCTCTGCAATCGTCTGGGCCCGCGCCGACCGGGCCGCGCGGATGCAGGTGGAGTGCGCGACCGTCGAAAGCTTCAGGACAATCATCGCGTCAGCGTCGGGTGATGCGACGCCGGAGGCCGACTTCGCCTCAAAACTGCTATTGAACGATCTGCCGGCCGGCCAGGATATCTTCTATCGCGTGCGGTTCGACGACATCGCGACCGGCATTGCCGGCGAAAGTCGCGTCGGCCATTTCCGTACCGCGCCGGCCGCGGGGCAGTCGATCTCTTTCGTCTGGTCCGGCGACACCGCGGGGCAGGGCTGGGGCATCGACGTCTCGCGCGGCGGCTATCGCAGCTATCGCACCATGCTCGATAACCGCCCGGACTTCTTCATCCACTCCGGCGATCACATTTACGCCGACTGCACGATTCCCGCTGAACAGAAGCTCCCGAACGGCGAGACTTGGCGCAATGTCGTGACCGAGGAAAAATCGAAAGTCGCGTACACGGTGGCGCAATTCCGCGGCAACTACAAATACAACCATCTCGATGAGAATTTCCGCGCCTTCCACGCGCAAGTGCCGATGTTCGCGCAGTGGGACGATCACGAGGTCACCAACGATTGGTCGCCGGCCGGCAGCTACGACGACGCCGGCTTTGAGGACGACGGCACGCCGCGCCTGGTCGCGCGGGCGCGCCGCGCCTTCTTCGACTTCATGCCGATCCGCGACATCGGCGCGCGGAAGGGTCGGGTCTATCGCAAGATCGGCTACGGCCCGCTGCTCGACGTCTTCATGATCGACATGCGCAGCTTTCGCGATGACAGCTGGAACAAAGGCGACGACCATCGCGGCTGGATTTTGGGCGCCGAGCAACTGGCCTGGCTGAAGCGCGAGCTCGCCGCCTCGCGCGCGACCTGGAAGGTGATCGCGGCCGATTTGCCGATCGGCCTGATCAGTCTCGATGCGGTCGCGCTCGGCGACGGGGCGCCCGACCGGCGCGAGCATGAGATCGCGGATCTGCTGGCATCGATCAAGCGCGCAGGCGTCCGCAACGTCGTCTGGTTCACGGCTGACATGCACTACACTGCCGCGCACTATTACGATCCGAACAAAGCCCAATTCCAGGATTTCGATCCGTTCTGGGAGTTCGTCTCCGGCCCGCTGCATGCCGGCACTTGGGGGCCGGGCGAGCTCGACGACACCTTCGGTCCGGTCGCGATGTATCAGAACGGATGCAGTGAAGCGCAGGGCGAGAACCTCGCGCCGTGCTTCGGCTTGCAGTTCTTCGGCAAGGTCGACATCGACGGCGCGACCGGCGTCATGACGGTGACGCTGAAGGACGTCGACAACCGCGATCTCTGGTCGGTCGAGATCGTACCGCAGCCGCAGGCGCGTCCGGCTGTGGTGGCGCAGCATTCGTGAGGCACGGGTAACTCGCTCCGCCGGGTATGACGGTGAGGAAGCACCTAACCCGATCTTGATTGGCCGCCGCGCTGCCACGCGGTATGATGCCTATTCCCGCCACCTCTTTTTCATCACCGAAGAGCCCGTTCCCGTGGTCTCGCCGCACGCACCGGGCGGGCTGGAATTCGTCAGGAGTTGATCCAATGGACAATCTGAAGACACAGGGCATCAGCATGCCCAAGCTCGGGCTCGGCACCTTTCGCATGCAGGGCGATGCCTGCCGCGCCGCGGTGGAGAGCGCGCTGTCGCTCGGCTATCGCCACATCGACACTGCCGAGATGTACTCCAACGAGGAGCCGATCGGTGCCGCGCTTGCCGCCGCCGGGGTGGCGCGAGGCGAGCTGCATGTAACGACAAAAGTCTGGCACGAGAATTTGGCGCCGGACGCGATCCGCCGTGCCTTCGATGCCAGCCTGAACAAGCTCAGGCTCGATCATGTCGACCTCTATCTCGTGCACTGGCCGTCAAAAGCCGCGAACTGGGGCGCGGTGTTCGAGACCCTGATGAAGCTGAAGGAGGAGGGCCGCACGCGGGCGATCGGCGTTGCCAATTTCACCACAGCGTTGCTCAAAATCGTGGTCGACGACATCAAGGCGCCGATCGCCTGCAACCAGATCGAATATCACGCCATGCTCGACCAATCGAAGGTTTTGGCCTATCTCGCCGCCAAGTCCATCCCGCTGGTCGCCTATTGCCCGCTGGCACAGGGCCGCGTCGCTTCGGATCCGGTGCTGGGCGAGATCGGAGCCAAGCACGATGTGACCGCCGCGCAGGTCGCGCTGAAATGGCTGCTCGACCAGGATGGCGTTGCCGCGATCCCGAAGGCGTCACGCCGCGAAAGCCAAAAGGCCAATCTCGATGCGCTGAAGATCAGGCTCGACGAGGCCGACCGCAACAAGATCGCCGCGCTGCCGAAGGACAGGCGCTGCGTCAATCCGGGCTTCGCGCCGGCGTGGGACTGACCAAAAAAGCGCTTCGTGAGCGCAAAGAAATGGCCCCGCGAGAGGCCATTTCCATGTTTGCGTCCACGGCAGGCGCCATTCGCGCGCGAATTTGATCCGCGTCAATGAGGCCGGCCGCTTCCCGGATAGAATGGGACTTCCGAAGGGCGAAATTGGATGGGCCAATGCTGAACGAAGTGATGGATTTCGCCGGCGAGGTGCTGCCGGGAAGCTGCGCCGTGCCGCCTTATTCCGAAACCGCGTTTCTGGCGGAGCTCGGCGAGCGGCTGCGGTTATCGCGCATGCGCTGCGAGCTGTCGCGCCGGGAGCTCGCCCGCGGGTCCGGAATTTCGGAGCGCTACATCGCCCAGATCGAGGCCGGCAAGGGTAACGTCTCGATCGTTCTGCTGCTGCGGCTCGCCTCCGCGATCCACCGTAGCCAGCGGTAGGCCGCCTGACATCAGGCCCGCGCCTTCTCCACGTTGGCGCTGCGGGCCGGCACGGCGAACTCCCTGCGACAGACTTCGGCCAGCACGGCGACGCCCTCGCGGATCTGCTGATGCGTCGGGCTCGCAAAGCACAGCCTGAGCCGTGAGCTGGAATGCTTCCTGTTGGTCGACCATTCCGGCCCCGGATTGATCGAGACGCCAGCGGCAAGCGCGGCCTCGTACAGCTTGAGCGTATCGACCTGGTCGGGCAGCTTCACCCAGAGGAAGATGCCGCCCTTTGGCTCCTCGAACTCGGCGGCGGTCCCGAACTGCTCGTTCAAGGCCTCCATCAGCGTATCAAGCTTGGTGCGTAGCGTCTTCGTCAGTGCCGGCACGTGGGTCGAAAAATGCGGCTTGCAATATTCGGCAAGCACCATCTGCTCCAGCGCGCCGGAGCCGGCATCCGTCTTCAGGGACAGCATGCGCGACATCACATCCCAGGGCGCCACGATGAAACCGACGCGTAGCGCCGGTGCGATCGATTTGGAGAACGACCCGATATGGATCACGCCGCCGTTAGGGCTCATCGCATGGATCGCCGGCGGACGTTGTCCCGACCATACGAGATCGGCATAGCAATCATCCTCGAAGATCGGCACGCCATAGTCGGCCGACAGCCGCAATAGCTCGGCACGCCGGCTTTCCGGCATGACGCTGCCGGTCGGATTCTGCACCGTCGGGATGGTGTAAATGTATTTCGGCTGGATGCCGCGGTTCTTCAGGTCAGTCAGCGTCGCGGCCAACAGGTCCATGCGCATACCATCCGCGTCGAGGGGAATGCCGACCACGTTGACGCCGAGCCGCGCCAGGCGGCTCAGCGAGCCCTGGTAGCTGTCCTGCTCGACAATCACGGTGTCTCCGCGCGCCAGCAGCGTGTGGTTGACGAGGTCGAGCGCCTGCAACGAGCCGGACACGATCAGGAGATCGTCGACCGTGCACATGATGCCGGCGTCGCGCTTGAGTTTCGTCACCAGGAATTCGCGTAAGGGCAGATAGCCTTGGGGGCCGTGTGCCAGCCCGTAAGTCGCGAGGTTTCGGCCCTCGCGCCGCAGCACAGCATTGGCAGCCTCGACCAGCTCGTCGAGCGGGACCTGCTCGGAATCGTTGTTGCCGCCGACGAAGCTGTATTTGGCAAGACCGGTCCAGCGCGCAGTCGGGGCCGGCAGCCCTGCAGGAAACAGGGGCGCGAAGTCGAAGCTGGACATCATGGGGCGTTCCTCGTTCTGTTCTTATTGAGCGGCCGGTTGCCCCGGCCTGCCTTACTTCTTGCCGGCCGTCCGGGTCGGACGTCCCTGGCTGATGAAAGCGTAATGCGCATTGGCGACACCGCCAACCATCAAGGCTTCGACCGCCGGTTCGGCGATCTCGCCCGTGGCAGCCCAGTCGACGATGAAATTGGCCCCGGTCCCGCCGCGCACGTCGTCGGTCGGAATGAAGACGGAGATGGTGGCGAGCGGCTTCAGCGCCACCGGCGCTTTCAGATAGCTCTCGACCTGCTTGCCTGCGGTGTCGAAATAGGCGATGCGTCTGACGACCAGCGGCTGGGCCTCGGAGGCGTTGTGCACGCTCAGCGTCACCGAGAAGTCGACGCGCAGCTTGCCCTGGCTCATCGCGACGCTGGAATAGGCCGGCACGTAGAACCCGCCGGACACGCCGAGTTCATCCTTCGGCAGCGCCGTGAGCGAATCCGCAAAGTTTTGCTCGATATTGACCTTGGACTGAGCGACTGCGGCCGAGGCGAGCAGGTATAGCAGCATTGCGGCGGCAAGCCCCATCCACATGTGACGAATTGCTTGCTTGCCGCGCCGCAACCTGTCTCTAGGGTGCGGCAAAACGGACAAATTTGGCATGCACGAACTCATTCGCGACATCACTCTCTGTATTCTGTTCGCCTGGATGCTGGGCCTGCTCGCCCATTTCTCCCGGCAGCCGCTGATATTGGCCTACCTTATCGCCGGCTTCTGCATTGGTCCATTCGGCGCTGGCTGGGTCAAGTCGCAGGAATCGATCAGCGTCATCTCCGAGCTCGGTCTGATCTTCATGCTGTTCATGATCGGTCTCGAGATCGACCTGAAGAAGATCGTGCGGGCGGGAAGGGTGATCCTGTTCGCGGCCGGCGGCCAGCTCCTCGGCGGCTGCCTGCTCGGCGTTCTGTTCTTCACCGGCATCGGCCTGTCGCTCGGCGGCGGTCATTTCGATGCGCTCTATCTCTGCGTCGCCTGCGCGCTGTCGAGCACCGTCATCATCGTCAAGGTGCTCTACGAGAAGCGCGAGCTCGACACGCTGCCCGGCCGCGTCACGCTCGGCGTTCTGGTGCTCCAGGATATCTTCGCCATCCTGTTTCTGGCGGTGCAGCCGAGCCTTGCCAACCTGCAAGTCAGCGTCATCCTGCTTTCGATTGGCCGTGTCGCGGTACTGGTCGCAGCGGCGCTCCTGGTCAGCCGCTACGTGCTGCCGCGCCTGTTTCACCAGATCGCCCGCCGCCCCGAGCTGATCCTGCTCGGCGCGCTGGCCTGGTGTTTTCTCGTCGCCGAGACAGCCGAGCGGCTCTCGCTGTCTCGCGAGATGGGCGCCCTGATCGCCGGCGTCTCGCTCTCGACCTTTCCTTATGCTCTCGACGTCACGGCCAAGGTCACCACGCTCCGCGACTTCTTCATCACGCTGTTCTTCGTGGCGCTCGGCATGACCATTCCGGTGCCCGGGCTTTCCGTGATCGGCCTCGCACTGATGATTGCGGCCTTCACGGTGGTGAGCCGCGTCGTCACCACCTTCACGCCGCTCTATCTGATGAAGCAGGGCCTGCGCGCTAGCCTGTTGCCGGCGCTCAACCTGGCGCAGATCTCCGAGTTCTCGCTGGTGGTGATCCAGACCGGCGTCGCCGACCACCACATCGCACCCGAGACAGCGAATGCGGCCTCCTTCGCCTTCGTGGTGCTGGCCGTGCTCTCGACCTTCGTGATGACCCGCAGCGACGAGATCATCCGCCGGGCGATCGCTCCCCTGAAGCGGATCGGCCTGCGCGATCTCGACCACGGCCACGCCGATGAGGGGCACAAGGGCGGCCATGGCGAGGCCCGCCGCATCGTTATCCTCGGCTTTTTCCGCGCGGCCAGCGCACTGCTCGCCGAGATCGAGCGGCAGAACCCGCTGCTGCTCGAGCAGATCACGGTGATAGACTTCAACCCCAATGTGTACCAGACCCTGCTTTCGCGCGGCCTGCACGTGATCTATGGCGATATCAGCAACGTCGACACGCTCCTCCATGCTGGCGTCGGCAAGTCCGAGATGATCATCCTCAGCGTGCCGGATGCGCTGTTGAAGGGCGCCAGCAACGAGAAGCTGGTGCGCCACGTGCGGAGCCTCAATCCGAAGGCTCTGATCGTAGCGACCGCCGATCTTCTTTCCGATGTCGGCGAGCTCTACGAGGCCGGAGCCAGCTATGTTACCGTGACCCGGGTCAGCGACGCCCATGAGCTGTTTACGGTGATCGAAGCCGCCCAGGCCGGCCTCCTGGCCGACAAGCGCGCCGAGCTCGACGTGCGGCTGAGCGAGCGGCGTGAAGTGCTGCCCTAGGAGCTCCGGCTGGCCTTCCGCTCGAGCCATTGGCGCCTATATCGCTGGTATCTTCGGTGCAAGCCCGAATGCTGCGCGAAGGCCGCCTCCGGGCATATGTGGTTGCGTCCAGGACACTAGCGCCGGGCCCCAAGTCCGGCTAAGCCTCCGGCCATAACCGATAGAGATTGGGAAATGCCCGATACCGTTCAGGAAGTCTTGCAGGCCTTCGCCAGGGGCGAGCTCGTCGTCGTCACCGATGACGAGGACCGCGAGGGCGAGGGCGATCTGATCGTCGCCGCCTCGCTCTGCACCGCCGAGAAGATGGCGTTCATCATCCGCCACACCTCGGGCATCGTCTGCGCGCCCATCACCACCGAGGACGCGCGCCGCCTGCGCCTCGATCCGATGGTCGCCCACAACGATTCCGCCCACACCACCGCGTTCACGGTGTCGATCGACTATAAGCCCGACGGCGGCACCGGCATCTCGGCGGAGGAGCGCGCCTCGTGTTGCCGCGCGCTCTCGAATCCCAACGCGGGCGCCAACGACTTCGCCCGGCCCGGCCACATCTTCCCGCTGATCGCCAAGGACGGCGGCGTGCTGTTGCGCTCCGGCCATACCGAGGCCGCGGTCGATCTCTGCAAGCTGTCGGGGCTTCCGCCGGTCGGTGTCATCAGCGAATTGATGAACGACGACGGCAGCGTCATGAAAGGCGAGCAGGTCGCCCGCTTCGCCGCCCACCACAAGCTCAGGCACGTCACGATTGCCGACATGATCGCCTATCGCCAGGCGCGCGAGAAGCTGATCGAGCGGGTCTCGACGTTCGTCACCGAGAGCCCGATCGGGCCGCTCCAGGGCTATGCCTACCGCTCGCCGTTCGATTCCATCGCCCATGTCGCCTTCGTCTACAACGGCGTCGGCGACGGCAGGAACGTGCTGACGCGCTTCCACAAGCCGAACATCGTCAAGGACGCCTTTACCGGCCACAAGCGCATGGCGGCCGTGCTGGAGCACTTTAAGAAGTCCGGCCGTGGTGTGCTGGTTTACTTGCGCGACGGTGCGGCCGGTGTTCCCGTGGAGCCGCTGCCGGATGAAACCTCGACGGAGGCCGACCGCAACCGCCAGTGGCGCGAAGTCGGCGTCGGCGCGCAGATCCTGCGCGATCTCGGCGTCACCTCGATCCGGCACCTCACCTCATCTGTGCACGACTACAAGGGATTGTCGGGCTTCGGTATCGAGATCGTCGCTAACGAGCAACTCGATATCTGATACTGTCATTCCGGATGGCGCACGGCGCCGGACTTGGGATCTCGGTGTAGCAGCGATCAGGATGTCGGGTTTCGCGCTGACGCGCGCCCCGGAATGATCGAAACCAGGATGCATTTGCACTTGTTGCCGCGGCGCTCTAATTTGTCGGGCAATTATTGACGGAACAGACGCGAAAGGACGTTTCATGAGCGTGCGCCCCCAGGCCAAGGACAAGCCGGCTGCGGCTTCTTTCCAGTGGGACGATCCGTTCCTGCTCGACGAGCAGCTCACCGAAGACGAGCGCATGGTGCGCGACACCGCGCGCGCCTACGCCCAGGACAAGCTGTTGCCGCGCGTCGCCAAGGCCTATCTCGAAGAGAAGACCGATCGCGAGATCTTCAACGAGATGGGCGAACTCGGCCTGATCGGCATCACGCTGCCGGAGGAATATGGCTGCGCGAATGCAGGCTATGTCGCCTACGGCCTGGTCGCGCGGGAGATCGAGCGTGTCGATTCCGGCTATCGTTCGATGAACTCGGTGCAGTCCTCGCTGGTGATGTATCCGATCTACGCCTATGGCGACGAGAACCAGCGCAAGAAATACCTGCCGAAGCTCGCCAGCGGCGAGTGGGTCGGCTGCTTCGGCCTGACCGAGCCCGACGCCGGCTCCGATCCGGCCGGGATGAAGACCCGCGCAGAGAAGGTCTCGGACGGGTATCGGTTGACCGGTACAAAAATGTGGATCTCGAACGCGCCGATCGCCGACGTGTTTGTGGTTTGGGCCAAGTCGGCCGAGCACGACAACCAGATCCGCGGCTTCGTGCTGGAGAAGGGCATGAAAGGCCTCTCCGCGCCGAAGATCGGCGGCAAGCTGTCGCTTCGCGCCTCCATCACCGGCGAGGTCGTGATGGACGGCGTCGTAGTCCCCGAGAGCGCGTTGCTGCCGAACGTCTCCGGCCTCAAGGGTCCGTTCGGCTGCCTCAACCGTGCCCGTTACGGCATCTCCTGGGGCGCGCTTGGCGCCGCCGAGGACTGCATGCACCGTGCCCGGCAGTATACGCTCGACCGCAAGCAGTTCGGCAAGCCGCTCGCCGCGACCCAGCTGGTGCAGAAGAAGCTCGCCGACATGGAGACCGAGATCGCACTCGGCCTCCAGGCCTCATTGCGCGTCGGCCGCCTGATGGACGAGGGCAAGTTCGCGCCCGAGATGATCTCGATCGTCAAGCGCAACAATTGCGGCAAGGCGCTCGATATCGCCCGCGTCGCGCGCGACATGCACGGCGGCAACGGCATCTCGATCGAGTACCACGTGATGCGCCATGTCCATAACCTCGAGACCGTCAACACCTACGAGGGCACCCACGACGTTCACGCCCTGATCCTGGGCCGTGCGATCACCGGCATTCAGGCGTTTTTCTAGAGGCCGCGGCGTTCGGTGTTGGCTGATTTGCTCCGCTGTCATCGTCCGCCCTGTGCGCATTGCGCACTGGTGCGGACGATCCAGTATCCCAGAGACCTCGCCTTCACCTCAGGCGCTGCGGCGTACTGGATACCCCGCCTTCGCAGGGTATGACGAAGAGCGTGGCGGTACGTACAGGAAGAGCCATGTCCGACAACGACGACGTCCCGTTCAACCGCAACTTTCCACTCAAAGCGGGAATCGTCGAGGAGGTCCGCCCGGGCGTGCGGCGCGTGCTCTGTAACAATCCAAGCCCGTTCACCTTCACCGGCACGGTCAGCTACATCGTCGGTCAGGGTAACGTCGCAATCATCGATCCCGGTCCGGACGATGAGGCGCATGGGGCAGCACTGCTCGATGCCGTGCGTGGCGAGACCGTAACGCATATCCTCGTCACCCACACCCACCGCGACCATTCGCCGAACACCGCCCGCATCAAGCGGGCGACCGGCGCGACCGTCTACGCCGAGGGGCCGCATCGCGCCTCGCGGCCGCGCTTCGAGAGCGAAAAGCACAATCCGGAATCCGGCACCGACCGCGATTTCGTGCCTGATGTCAAAGTCGCCCATGGCGACGTCATCGAGGGCGCCGGCTGGCGGCTCGAAGCGGTCGCGACGCCCGGTCACACCGCCAATCACCTTGCGTTCGCCTGGCCCGAGCGAAAGTTCAACTTCGTCGGCGATCACGTGATGGGCTGGTCAACCTCGATCGTGGCCCCGCCCGACGGCTCGATGATCGACTACATGGAGTCGCTGGATCGGCTCGCGGCGCGCGAGGAGGATCTGTATTTCTCCGGCCATGGCCCCGAGATCCCGGACGGCCCGCGCTTCGTGCGGTTCCTGATCCGTCACCGCAAGGCGCGCGAGGCCTCCATCCTGCATCGCCTCGCCAAGGGCGAAGCCGACATTCCGACCATGGTGCGCGCAATTTATATCGGCATCGATCCGAGATTGACGACGGCCGCCGGTTATTCCGTGCTGGCGCATCTGGAAGACCTGGTCGCACGCGGTGTGGTCGCAACCGACGGCGATCCGGTGATTGGTGGGACGTACCGGATGGCAGCCTAGCTTCTCGTCATTCCGGGGCGATGCAAGCATCGAACTCTGATGCGCAATTGCGCATCAGAGAATCCATTCATCCACCAACTCTGCGGCGCGATGGATTCCGGGCTCGCCGCGTTGCGATGCCCCGGAATGACAGCGAGGCTATTTCTTCACCGTCTTCGCGGGCGCCTTGGGCGGCGCGACTGGCGTCTTCTTCACCGGCTTCAGCGCATCGGCATCGGCGGCGGCGTTGAGATCGTCGATGAATTTTGTGACGCGGGCGGCGTTGCTGCCGAGGTCGCTCTCGAAATAGCGCGAGGCGGAGCGGATATCGACGCGGGAATCGTCGCCGTCGGGCACGACCCGGATCGAGATGTCCTCGCGGAAACCCATGATCGGCGAGCGCGCCACCGCCTCAATGCGGCCGATGCGGCGCGGCGGCTGCGGCGCGCGCTCGTCGATCACGAGCCATTTGCGCTTGTTGACGAGCTGGAGCGCGATCGCATAGGCGCGGTCGACCGAGATCTCGAGCTCGATCGGCTCGATATCAGGGTAGAAATGCCGCTGTTGTTCGGCCGAATAGAGGCCGGCATAGACGGCCGGATTGGCGCCGTCGCCGGTGCGCAGGCGCGCCAGCGCATCGAAGCGCGGCGGATCGATCGGATCGGTGGTGACGTCGTGGATCGCCGGCAGCTTGCGGTATTGCAGGCCGAGATAGGCGGGATAGGCGAGGATCGCACCGTCAATCAGGAAGGCGAGCAGGATGCGCGCCATCCCGCGCGAGCCGTTCTGCCAGATCGCGGCAAAGCCGGCGAGCCCGAACAGGATGGAGAGCGCGGCGATCGCAAGTCCGCCCAGAAAAGTCGCGAGCGCCGGCTTCATTTCCAGGAAGCCGAAGCGGACGATGACGATCGACACCAGCACCGCCACCACCGCGAACACGGCCAGATTGCGTGCCCAGCTCGCGAGACTGGACACGGGCTCCGACTGATAGGGAGCGGAAAACCTGCGGGCCATGGGGTAAGCTCTGCCGGGGTTTTGGGGCGGTGCCGCCGTGCGAAACGGCGGAACTGCCGGATGCGCCGTTGAGACCATGCCCCGGCGGCAAATTCAAGGGTTCCGCAGACCCTCGGATCGTCATGGCCGGGCTTGTCCCGGCCATCCACGTCTATCTTTCTTGCGGCCAAGACGTGGAAGCCCGGGACAAGCCCGGGCATGACGGCTGTGATGATTTACGCCGCCGCGTTCGGGAAGCGATAATCCTTGAACTGGTCGCGCAGCGCGGTCTTCAGGATCTTGCCGGTCGCCGTATGCGGGATACCGTCGACGAAAGCGACGTCGTCAGGCATCCACCATTTGGCGATCTTGCCGTCCATGAACTTCAGGATGTCCTCGCGCGTGGCCTGCTGGCCCTGCTTGAGCTGCACGATCAGGAGCGGGCGCTCGTCCCATTTCGGGTGGTAGACGCCGATCACTGCGGCTTCGGCCACGGCAGGATGGCCGACCGCCAGGTTCTCCAGGTCGATCGAGGAGATCCACTCGCCGCCGGACTTGATCACGTCCTTGGAGCGGTCGGTGATCCGCATGTAGCCGGCCTCGTCGATGGTCGCGACGTCGCCGGTGTCGAAGAAGCCATCCTCGTCGAGGATGTCGGTGTCGACGCGGTAATAGGCCCTGGCGACCGCGGGGCCGGAGACCTTGAGGCGGCCGAAGGTCTTGCCGTCCCAGGGCAGTTCCTTGCCGGCATCGTCGGTGATCTTCATCTCGACGGCGAACGGCGCGTAGCCCTGCATCTGGAGCACGTCGAGCCGCGCCTCGCCGGTGGCGTCGGTGAACGGCGGCTTCAGTGCCGCGACGCTGCCGATCGGGCTCATCTCGGTCATGCCCCAGGCGTGGCGGACGTTCGAGCCCATGTCGAGGAAAGCCTTGATCATCGAGCGCGGCATCGCCGAACCGCCGCAGATCACCATCTTCAAATGTGGCAGCTTGAGATTATTGGCGGACATGTGCTGGAGCAGCATCAGCCACACCGTCGGCACGCCCGCGGTATGCGTCACCTTTTCGGTCGAGAGCAACTCATAGACCGAGGCGCCGTCGAGCTTGGCGCCGGGCATCACCAGCTTGGTGCCCTGCGAGGGCGCGGAGAAGGCGATGCCCCAGCTGTTGGCGTGGAACAGCGGCACCACAGGAAGCATCGTCTCCGAGGCGCTGGTGCCGAGCGCGTCGACATTGTTGGCCATCAGCGCGTGCAGCACGTTGGAGCGATGCGAATACAGCACGCCCTTCGGATCGCCCGTCGTGCCGGAGGTGTAGCACATCGCGGCCGCCGTGTTCTCGTCAAAGTCCTTCCATTTGAATTGGCCGTGGGCCTCTGCGATCCAGTCCTCATAGGCGACTACGTTCTTGAGCGTGGTCTGCGGCATATGCGCCTTGTCGGTGAGCACGACGTAGCGCTCCACGCTTGGAAGCTTGTCGGCGATCTTCTCCAGCACGGGAACGAAGGTGATGTCGGTCATCACGATGCGGTCCTGCGCATGGTTGATGATCCAGGCGATCTGCTCGGGGAAAAGGCGGGGATTGACGGTATGGCAGATGGCACCGATGCCCATGATGCCGTACCAGACCTCGAGATGGCGCCAGGTGTTCCAGGCGATCGTCGCAACACGGTCGCCGAGCTTAATGCCGTCGCGCTCCAGCATCTGCGAGACCTTGAGCGCGCGCTGGTGGATTTCGGCGTAGGTAGTGCGGTGGATCGGTCCCTCGACCGAGCGGGTGACGACCTCCTGCTTGCCATGAATCCTGGCGGCGTGTTCGATGATCCGGTGGCAGAGCAGGGGCCAATCTTGCATCAGACCAAGCATTCAGACGTTCCTCCGAGTAAGGCTGGACTTGTTATCGCTCTCAGCACTGGGCCAAAGAATTGCCATGAGTTTTAGCCTGCCGGACTTTCGCCGCAAATGGTCTTGTCGCGGCTATATGTCCGCCGGCGCGGCAATGGTTACCGTCGGGCTCGGGCTGTTGCTTGTGCTGCCGGAGCCTGCGGCGGCGCGAAAATATGCTGCGCCGCTCGATATCTTTGGCCTTGGTGCGCCACGGCCACGCGGAAAGGTTCATTCTGCCAAGATCCCGCTGCCGAAGCCGCGGCCCGAGGAGGCTCCCAACGCGTCGGATGAGCCGGCGCCGGAGGCTCCCGCCGCGGACGGCAAGCCCTCCCCTGATAAGCCCGCCGAGGCCGCGCCGCCCCCCGAGAAGCAGGCTTCAGCCTGCCGGCTCGCGCTGACCGAGGACATCGCGATCGCGCCCTCGATCCCGGAAATCCGCGGCCCCGGCGGCTGCGGCGGCGAGGATCTGGTGCGCCTCGAAGCCATCGTGCTGCCGGACAGGCGCAAGGTGCCGGTCAAGCCGGCTGCGGTTCTCCGCTGCACCATGGCCTCCGCGATCGCCGATTGGGTCCGCACGGACATGGTGCCGCTGGCCACAAGCCTCGGTTCGACCATCGCCGATCTCGATAATTTCGATTCCTTCGAGTGCCGTGGTCGTAACCGCATCGCGGGCGCGATGCTGTCCGAGCATGGCAAGGCCAATGCGCTCGACGTCCGTGCCATCAAGCTCGCCAATGGCCAGTCGATCGGCCTGACCGACCGCGCCATGTCGCGCGATGTGCGCGAGCGCGTCCTGCATTCGGTCTGCTCCCGCTTTACCACCGTGCTGGGTCCGGGCTCGGACTGGTATCACGAGGATCACATCCATCTCGACCTGGCGCAGCGGCGCAACGACTACCGGATCTGCCAGTGGAACGTCTGGGATCCGCTGCCGCAGGTCGCGCCGCTGCTACCGGCGGAACGCCCCGAGGAGGCGCCGCCGCGCGAGGTTGCGGCCAAGCCTGATGGAAAGGAGGGAGTTGATGACGAGGCGACGGAGAAACTCCGGGCGCCTGCGGATAAGTCGGCGGCTGACGGCAACAAAGCCCGGCCGTCCAAGCCCGCAACAAAAAAGCGCCGATGAAACCGGCGCTTTTGAAAAGCCTCAGGCAGGGCCCATTCAGTACGAAGAATTGGAACCGCCGCCCTGAAGCGCAAGGCGCGAATTGTAGGGCGAGTCGCCGTGCTTCGGCTCGAGCACCACGACGATGGTGCCGACCTTGACGCGGTTGTAGAGGTCGATTGCGTCTTCGTTGGTCAGGCGAATGCAGCCCGACGAGATCGAGGCGCCGATATATTCCGGCTGGTTGGTGCCGTGGATGCGGAACAGCGTGTCCTTGCCGCCCGAATAGAGATACATCGCGCGCGAGCCCATCGGATTGTCCGGACCGGGCGCGACAAAGGTCGGCACGCCCAGGCGCGAAATCTCGCCCGGCGTCGGGTGCCAGGCCGGCCACTCGGTCATGCTGCCGACCTTGGCGATGCCGGACCACGCCATGGCCTCTTCGCCGACGGTGATGCCGTAGCGGATCGCCTTGCCGCCATCCATCACGTAATAGAGGTAATGATTATCGGAATCGACCACGATCGAGCCCGGCGCTTCCTTGCGGTGGTATTCGACGATGGCGCGGCGGAACGGTTCCGCGACCGGAGTGTTCTCGTACCGGACCTTGGCGAGCAGTTCCTTGTCCTTCGGCTTGAAGGCTTTGGTGTCGGTCGCTTCAAAATGCGTGGCCTGCATGCAACCCGACAGCATCAGGCCGGCAGCCAAAATGACTAACTTAACTCTCAGCGACGACATGATTTGGTTCCAATCAAAACAATACCGTGCGGAAATCCCGAGCTTAGCGCCCGAGTTCCTCGACTCCGTTAGTCCCATTATCGTTGAAATCTGCCACAATTCCAGCTCTTAAGGCTTTCTCCCGCGCTGCGAGACCCCAGCTGTGGCTTTTTTGCCGCAAGTTTGCAGCCTCGACGTCGATTTTCGGGCCAGAGCGCGCCGAAACTGTCCCGTCCCCGCCACGGTAGAGCCACGGGGCGGCCATAAATGCAAACGCCCCGCTAATGTGCTTGTCATCGTGAACTTGTCAGAATCGCGCTAAGGGCTGTCACTCTGTCGCAGCCCTGCTGGAGTTGTGCATGTTTTCTGTGTTCGTTCCCTCCGAGTCCTCCCTCAAGAAGGCCATCGTCGGCGATCTCGCGGCAGTGCCGGAGCATGCGGTGTGGATCGATTTGTTCAACCCGACAGCGGCCGAGGACAAGGCGGTGGAGCGGCTCTCGGGCATCGCGATCCCGACCCGGGAGGACATGCAGGAGATCGAGATCTCCAGCCGCCTCTATATCGAGAACGGCGCGCGCTACATGACGGCGACGCTGATGTGCCACTCCGACACCGACATGCCTCGGACCACGGCGGTGACTTTCATCCTCGGCGACCACCGCCTGGTGACGGTGCGCTACGATCAGCCCAAGCCCTTTGCGCTGGTCGAGGCCAAGCTGGCCCGCTCCTGTACGCCGGGCATCACCGGCGAGATGGTGCTGATGGAACTGGTCGACGCGGTGATCGACCGCTGTGCCGACATTCTGGAGCGGTGTGGCGCCGAGATCGACCAGGTCTCGCACGACATTTTCGAGCCGGAGAGCGAACGTCACGGTCACGCCAAGCAATATTCCCAGATCCTGATCTCGATCGGCCGCAAGGGCGACCTGACCTCCAAGGTTCGCGAGAGCCTGGTCTCGATCGGCCGCGTCGTCGCCTTCCTCTCGGCGGTGGTGGAAGGCGTGAAATGGTCGAAGGACATGCGCGAGCAGCTCAAGACCATGCAGCGCGACGTGGTCTCGCTGACCGACCACGCCTCCTATCTCTCGAGCAAGATCACCTTCGTGCTCGACGCCATGCTCGGCGTCGTCAATCTCGAGCAGAACAACATCATCAAGCTGTTTTCGGTCATGGCCGTTGTCCTGATGCCGCCGACGCTGATCGCTTCGATCTACGGCATGAACTTCAAGATAATGCCGGAACTCGAATGGGCGCACGGCTATCCGATGGCCCTGGTGCTGATGCTGATCGCGGCGATCGTCCCGTACTGGATCTTCAAGTGGAAGAAGTGGTTGTAATAGCTACCGAGACCTTTCGCCGTTCGCGCAGACATGGCGGTTGGTGTCGCAGAATAGAGCGGGATTGAGGCTGCGCGGTGATACGTGCTCTCCGCCCCAATTCCTCCGGTAAAATTTGAGCGGTGGGCTGAACGTTTACGCGAAACTTGTCTGCGATAAGCAGTGCGTAGCCGCGAGGAACAGCCATGGTTGAAAAACACATAACGTCGCCCCGCAACGTCATCGATCTGGCGAACTATCGTCAGGTTCTGGCGAGCGGCAAGGCGTCGTCGATGTCGGCACGCCTGTGCCGGCACTGTGGTGCTCCGCTGCTCGACGGTGAGAACGACGACGACTGCTCGACTGCACTCAACGCCGCAGCTCCCCGGCTGCGCGAACGGTCGCGTCGGATTCGACTCGATTGAGCAACGGAAGGAAGGGCGGGCGATCCAGGTCTTGCGGCGGCTTTGTCTGGATCGCCCCCTAGCACACTGCTTCCAATTCAGTCATTGCGAAGAGCAAGACGACGAAGCAAATCCAGACTGGCTCTGCGGAGGCGGTCTGGATTTGCTTCGCGGAGCCTTGTCGTCAGGCCGCGCTTTGCGTGGACCTGGTGGCTAGCAATGGCGGCGAGCGAGCCTAAACGTGCTGGCCGCCGTTGATGTGGATCTCCGCGCCGTTGACGTAGGACGAAGTCTCCGTGCACAGCACGTAGATGATCTTGGCGACTTCGTCCGGCGTGCCGAGCCGGTGCATCGGGATCTGCTGCTCCACGATCTTCTCCGTGCCCGGCGACAGGATGGAGGTGTCGATCTCGCCCGGCGCAATGGCGTTGACGCGCACGCCGATGCGGCCGAAGTCCGACGCCATCTCGCGCGTTAGCGATGCGAGTGCGGCCTTGGAGGTCGCATAGGCCGCACCCGCGAAGGGATGCACCCGCGAGCCCGCGATCGAGGTGACGTTCACCACCGAGCCTTTGGCCGTCTTCAGCTCCTCGATCAGTCCGCGCGCGATCATGATCGGCGCGAAGAAGTTGACGTTAAACACGTGCGTCCATGTGTCGAGATCGGTGTCGACGGAGCCGAGCCTGGAGCCGCCCGGTCCCTTCGGCGAGATCGCGGCGTTGTTGACCAGCGCATGCAGCATGCCGCCCTCGAGGCGGTTGCGAATGTCCGAAATCGCGCGCGTCGTGTCCGCGGGATTGCCGAGGTCGACCTGGATGTGATCCTCGGGGCCTGCGTCCCACGGACAATCCTCCGGGAATGGATGCCGCGAGCAGGTGATGACGCGCCAGCCCGCCGAGGAGAAGCGGATCACGGTGGCGTGGCCGATGCCGCGGCTGGCTCCTGTCAGGAGCAGCGTGCGGCGCGGCGCGTTGGAGGGCTGCGGCATTGAAGTCTTTCCGGTCAGGGGTACATCCGCGTCTTGGACCACGGCTGGCCGGCGACGTCACGGCGAAATTCGATGCGGTCGTGCAGGCGGAATGGGCGGTCATGCCAGAACTCGATGCGCTGCGGCGTGATGCGCCAGCCGCTCCAGCCCGGCGGTCGCGGCACCTCGCCGATGACGTGTCTGGCGGCGACCTTGGCGATAGCCTGCTCGAAGGCAAAGCGGCTTTCCAGCGGCTGCGACTGCTTGCTCGCCCAGGCGCCGATCTGCGCCTGCTTGGGGCGGGTGGCGAAATAGGCATCGGCCTCGGCCTCGGACACCGGCGTCACGTTGCCGCGGATGCGGACCTGACGGCGCAGCGATTTCCAGTGAAAAAGTAACGCGGCCTTAGGATTTGCGGCGAGCTCGCGGCCTTTCTGGCTCGCGATGTGGCTGTAGAAGACGAAACCCGCGGAATCGAAGCCTTTCATCAGCACCATGCGCACGTCCGGCAGCCCGTCCGCGTCGACGGTCGCGAGCGCCATGGCGTTCGGATCGTTCGGCTCGCTCTTGATCGCCTCGTTCAGCCAAGCCTCGAACAATGCAAAAGGCTCGTCGGCGGCGGTGAAATCACCGGATGTTAAGGGTGTCTGGTGTTTCATCGAGGTCGTGTCGGTCATGTCTGGAGTCCGAGTTGCGTCCTGAGGCCCAAAACGCGTTGTTGTCCGCTACCGCTCTATATAGGGCATGGGGACGCGTTGGCCTATCGGCGATGCGGCCGTCCGGCTTTGTCATGACGATGATTCTGATCGGGCTCGGCGCCGGCGGTTGCAGCTTTTCCCGCAACGAGAGCAGTGCGTACGCGAAGGCCGACGACAGCGACCTCACCGGCTCGATCGTGCGGGCGGCAAAGGAGGCCGCACCGACCGAGACCGATCTCGCCTTCGCCCGCAACGCCGCCTCCGACGTCCTGAGCCAGGGCGACAAGGATTCCAGCCAGCACTGGGAGAATCCGCAGACCGGCGCGCGGGGCTCAGTGACCCCGATCGCGCAGTCCTACGCCGCCGAGGACGGCCGCAAGTGCCGCGATTTCCTGGCGAGCTATGTCAACGGCAGCACCGAAAGCTGGCTTCAGGGCGCCGGCTGCCAAAGCAGCCGTGGCCGTTGGGAGATTCATACGCTAAAGCCGTGGCGGAGTTAGGAATCGGCTCCACGGGCTAGTTGCAAAAATGCCACTGGTCCCCACATGAAGCCCAGGTGGGGCGGGGAGCCCTTTGAACATATCGATTTCCGAGAGGAGACGTGACGGATGCGCGACCCCTATGAGGTCTTGGGGGTGCCGCGGAGCGCCAACGCTGCCGCGATCAAGAGCGCCTATCGCAAGCTTGCCAAGAAGCACCATCCCGACAGCAACAAGAACGACCCGAAGGCGGCCGAGCGCTTCGCTGAGCTCAATACCGCCAACGAGATCCTCGGCGACGAGGACAAGCGCAAGCAGTTCGACCGCGGCGAGATCGACGCCGACGGCAAGCCGCGCTTCCAGGGCTTTCCTGGCGGCGGCGGTCCGCGCGGGCGCGCGGGTCCCGGCGGGTTCGAAAGCTATACATTCCGCAGCGGCGGCGCGGGCGCAGGCCCGGGCGGGGGCGCTTTCGAGGATATTCTCAACAGCATGTTCGGCGGCGGGATGCGCGGGGCGCGGCCCGGTGCCGGCGGCGCCGGGCAGTTCGAATTCGACACCGGCGGGATCGGGCTGGATCTCGACCTGAACGTCGCCATGACCGTCTCGCTGGAAGAGTCGGTGCAAGGCGGGGAGAAGCGCGTCCGGTTGCCGTCCGGCAAGGAACTCAACGTCAAGATTCCGGTCGGCGTCGTCAGCGGCCAGCAGATCCGGCTGAAGGGGCAGGGCGAGACCGTGCCCGGCCATCCGCCCGGCGATCTCCTGATCACCATCACCGTCGCGCCGCACGCCTTCTTCAAGATCGAGGGTGCCGATCTGCGGATCGACCTGCCGGTCACGCTCTATGAGGCGGTGCTCGGCGGCAAGGTCCGCGTGCCCACCCTCGGTAACGCCGTGGAGCTCTCGATTCCAAAAAACACCTCCAGCGGCCGGACCTTCCGTCTCAAGGGCAAGGGCCTGCCCAAGGCGGGCGGAACCGGCGATCTCTTCGTCACCGTCAGGATTATTCTACCGGACGGGAACGACGCCGAGCTTGAGGCATTGATGGAAAAGTGGCGGGACCAACATCCCTACAATCCGCGCAGCGGGCTCGGCTAGGGCGAGACCGGAATTTAAATGGGTTCTCCTAAAGGCCAAGAGCATCTTCCTAGCAGATGATGCTCATCAATACGTCGCCTGAAGCGCGGTGACGCTGCGCGATCCCAGGTGCTCGACGTGTCGGATGTCCGGCGGGCAGCCGATGAAAAGGTGCGGCCTCGAGAGGGGGACCAGCGCGGTACCAAAAACCCCAATCGAGGCCGCTCGCGTCGATCGGCGGATCGAACGCTGCTCAGTTTCGCGTGAGCATCCGGTGCGATAATGAGACGCGCCGATGTCTTGATTCCAAATTTTCAATGTCGGAATCGAGGCACTGCGTTCGCGCGGTTGTCTAGGTGCCGCTTTTCTCTGCCTGGTCGTAGACGGCCTGGGCCACCTTGGTCAGCCGGTCGCGGTCACTGCTGCCGCTGACGACGTAGCCGACGCCGCGGTCGGCCCAAAACAGCGCCCCGTCCCGGTCCGTTTTGGCGTAGCGCATCTGCGTCGCGCCGCTCTCGGTCTTGGCGGTGTAGATCGTGTAGCGCTCGCCCGAGGTGCCCTCATACATCAGGAACGACGCGGGGCCATTCGGCCCCGGCAGCAGCCGGCCGCCGACGAGTTTCAGTCCACTCGCCTCCAGGTTCGGCGCGAACACGGTCCAGCCGCAGCGCCTGGTCAGCCAGGCCTGGAGATGGTCGCGCTCGTTGGCGCCGACCTCGACGGGATGACGGACCTCGACGACATAGAGCCGGTGGGCGTCGAGTGCGTCCGCCGTGAAGCTCTGGAAGGTCGAGGGCGTATTGGCCGCGCCATGCGCCACCCAACCGGCCGCACCGCCGGCAACGAAGGCAACCAGTGCAGCGGCGACGGCGCCATAGAGCCACTGCCTCGGGTGGCGTTCCAGCCGCTCCAGTTCCAGTCGCGCCGGCACCGGCTCCTGGGCGACGTCGTCGTAGCGGGCGTGCAGCATCTCGGCCATGGCGCGCCAGGATTGCACCCGCTCGGCATCCTCGGGGTGGGCGGCGAGCCAGGCCTCGACGTCGGCACGGCGCTCGGCCGGCAGTTCGCCGTCGACATAGGCGTGCAGCTCGTCCTCGGTGATTGGAATATTGCGGTCCTTCATATCGGTCGTCTCTGGCTCTGCGGCCCAAAATATCGTTCGCGGCTGACCTTCGCTTTGTCCCTCTGCAAGCAGAGGACGCGACATGCGCAATGCATCAACCCTGCCATCATTTCACCCGCCTGAGCGCCGGGCGCTCGCCCACTAGCGATGCTTTGACGTGGGCGCGGGCTCGCGCCAGGCGCGACATCACGGTGCCGATCGGTACGCCCTGGATATCGGCGACCTCGCGGTAGCTCATGCCCTCCAGCATCACCAGCAGCAGCACCGAGCGCTGCTCCTCGACGAGCGTCGCCAGCGCCCTTTCGATGTCGCGTCCTTCGGCTTCGGTGCCGCTGGCATCGGGGTTGTTCTCCGTCAGCTGCATGAATTGCGGCCGTCTTGCCAGCGATCGGCGCCGGTTCTTGTTGAGGTTGGTCAGGATCGTGTAGAGCCAGCTCCTGACGTCGCCTCCGAGAAACAATCGTTCCGAACGCAGCGCCCGCACCAAGGTGTCCTGCACCAGATCGTCGGCCGCATCCGCATCGCGCGTCAGCGCGCGGGCGTAGCGGCGCAACGCGGGGATCATGGCTTCGACACTCTGGCGAAACGCACTCATGGCCGTCTTGACGTCCTTAACGTTCGGCACGAGCGCCTCAACGATGATAACACCCGAACGGAACGGCTATTCCGGCGCTTCAAACAGCGTTAACGCCGCGGATTAGGACTGTACCGCGAAGGAGGGCTGGTGTACCTCCAGACCTCAACCCCGCTCGATGGGACATCAAGAAAATGGCGCAGAATTCAGGTCTGATGCAGGGCAAGCGCGGGGTGATCCTCGGCGTTGCCAACAACCGCTCGATCGCCTGGGGCATCGCCAAGGCATGCCATGCGGCCGGCGCCGAGCTCGCCTTCACCTACCAGGGCGATGCGCTGAAGAAGCGCGTCGAGCCGCTCGCCGCCGAGATCGGCGGCCTCGTGCTCGGCCATTGCGACGTCACCGATGCCGCGACCATCGACGCGGCGTGCGCGGTGCTGCAGGAGAAGTGGGGCAAGATCGACTTCCTGGTGCATGCGATCGCCTATGGCGAGCAGCTCGACGGCCGTTACGTCGACACCACGCAGGAGAATTTCACCAAGTCGATGCTGATCTCCTGCTACTCGCTGACTGCGGTCACGCAGCGCGCGGAAAAGCTGATGACCGACGGCGGCTCGATCATCACGCTCAGTTATTACGGCGCCGAGAAGTGGATGCCGCATTACAATGTGATGGGCGTGGCAAAAGCTGCGCTGGAGGCCAGCGTGCGCTATCTCGCTGCCGATCTCGGCGAGAAGAACATCCGCGTCAACGCGATTTCGGCGGGGCCGATCAAGACGCTCGCCGCCTCCGGCATCGGCGATTTCCGCTATATCCTGAAGTGGAACGAGTACAACGCGCCGATGCGCCGAAACGTGTCCACCGAAGACGTCGGCGGCAGCGCGCTGTACTTCCTGTCCGACCTGTCGCGCGGCGTCACCGGCGAGGTGCATCATGTCGATTCCGGCTATCACGTGCTCGGCATGAAACGGCCGGACGCGCCGGACATTTCGCTGGGTGGCAAGGACTAAACCTTACCTGAAATGCCCGTGCCCACGATCTACTTTCTTCGCCATGGCGAGACCGAGTGGAATGCGCTCGGTCGGCTCCAGGGCACCAAGGACGTTCCGCTGAACGTGCGCGGCCGCGGGCAGGCGGTGTATGCCGCGGGCGTGCTGGCGGACCTCTTCAAGAGCGACGGGAAGGACAAGGCGGCGTTGCCTTACGTGTCGAGCCCGCTCGGCCGTGCACGCATGACCATGGAACTTGTGCGCGGCAGCCTCGAACTACCGCCTGCCGACTATTCGCTCGACGATCGCCTGCGCGAGATCGGCTACGGCGTCTGGGAGGGGCTGACGCCGGCCGAGAGCGAGTCAGCCGATCCCGACGTCTATGCAAACCGCCTTGCCGACAAATGGACGGTGGCGCCAGCAGGGGGCGAGACCTATGCGGCCGTGCAGCTGCGCATGCTCGACTGGTACGAGTCGCTGCTGGTCGATACGGTCGCGGTCGCCCATGGCGGCACCTGCCGGGCCCTCATGGTTGCCCTCGGCATCGAAACCCCGGCCAGCGCCGCCGAACTCTATATCGAGCAGGGCGCCGTCTACGTCTTCCGCGGCGGGCGGCTGGAGAAGTATAGTTAAGTCCTGCCGTGGTCGTCCGTGCCGTGCTGCGGGTTTGACCCCTGGCCCCTCGCGCGTTACCACACGCCGGAACTAGGCGAGCAGCGCATGTCCTTCAACACCTTCGGCCACATGTTCCGCGTGACCACCTTTGGCGAGAGCCATGGGGTGGCGATCGGCTGCGTGGTCGACGGCTGTCCGCCGCTGATCCCACTCACGGAGGCCGACATCCAGCGTGACCTCGACCGCCGCCGGCCCGGCCAGTCGCGCTTTACGACCCAGCGCCAGGAGCCGGACCAGGTCAAGATCCTATCCGGTGTGATGGCGCATCCCGAAACCGGCGTTCAGGTGACGACGGGCACGCCGATCGGGCTGTTGATCGAGAACACCGACCAGCGCTCCAAGGACTATTCCGAGATCAAGGACAAGTTTCGTCCCGGCCACGCCGACTTCACCTACGAGGCCAAATACGGCCTGCGCGATTATCGCGGCGGCGGGCGCTCCTCTGCGCGCGAGACCGCGACGCGGGTTGCCGCCGGCGCGATCGCGCGAAAGGTGCTGCCAGAGGTCAAGGTGCGCGGCGCGCTGGTGCAGATGGGCCCGCACAGGATCGACCGCGACAAATGGGATTGGGGCGAGATCGCCAACAATCCGTTTTTCTGTCCCGACAAGGACAAGGCGGCGTTCTTCGAGAGCTATCTCGATGGCATCCGCAAGAACGGCTCCTCGATCGGCGCAGTGCTCGAGATCGTCGCCGAGGGTGTGCCGGCAGGATTGGGCGCGCCGATCTACGCCAAGCTCGATGCCGAGCTCGCTTCCGCGATGATGAGCATCAACGCGGTGAAGGGCGTCGAGATCGGCGCCGGCTTTGGCGCCGCCGAACTCACCGGCGAGAAGAACGCGGACGAGATGCGCACCGGCAACGACGGCACGCGCTTTTTGTCGAACCATGCCGGCGGGGTTCTGGGCGGCATCTCCACGGGACAGCCGGTGGTGGTGCGCTTCGCGGTGAAGCCGACTTCGTCGATCCTCCAGCCGCGCCTGACGGTCGATCGCCAGGGCGCCGACACCGAGATTATGACCAAGGGCCGCCATGACCCCTGCGTCGGCATCCGCGCCGTCCCCGTCGGGGAAGCCATGATGGCCTGCGTGCTGGCCGACCACTTCTTGCGCGATCGCGGGCAGGTCGGGCGGTAGGGCAAATAGAGCGCCGGTGTCGCGGCACCAGCTTGCCGCGCAACTTGACGATCCCACAACTTCGTCGGCAAATGCGGATATGGAAAGCTGCGAACTCCGGCGCATCATCAATTGGCTGATCGACGGCGCCTGGTCGTCGAAGAGCCCGGCCGAGATGACCGCGGAGGCCTGCGAACGTCTGGTCGCGGCAGGCCTGCCGCTGTCACGGTTCGGCATCTTCATCCGCACGCTTCACCCTGAGATCTTCGGCCGCAACTTCATCTGGCGACAGGGCGCGGAGGTTGAAATCGGCGCGGTCGATTTCGAGATCCTGGACACGCCCGAATTTGCCAGAAGTCCGCTGCGAATCGTGTTCGAGCAAGGACTGGAGGTCAGGGGACGCATGGACGATCCCGACAGCAAGCGGTTTCCGTTCCTCGACGACATGCGTGCCGAAGGCGTGACCGACTATATCGCGGTGCCGCTGTCGTTTCTCGACGGCTCGATCCACGCGACGAGCTGGACCACACGGCATCCCGGCGGCTTCAGCGACAGCGACATCGCCGCAATCCGGGCTCTGATAGCGCCGCTCGCGCGCGTCAGCGAGATCATCAGCCTGCGCCGCACCGCCGAGATGCTGCTCGACACCTATGTCGGCAACAGTGCCGGCGCGCGCATCCTCGGCGGTCAGATCCGCCGTGGCCACAATGACACCATGCAGGCCGCGATCTGGCTGTCGGATTTGCGCGGCTTCACCGCGCTGTCGGACCGGCTGCCGGCCGAGACCGTCGTCGAGATCCTCAACCAATATTTCGACTGCCAGGTGAGCGCGATCCGGGGCCACGGCGGCGAGGTGCTGAAATTCATGGGCGACGGCCTGCTCGCGGTGTTCCCGATCGACGAATATGTCGGCGACGCGGCCCATGTCTGTTCGCGCGTGCTGGAGGCCGCTCGCGAATCCCGCGCCAGCGTCGAAGCGCTCGCGTTTCCGGTCGGCGACGCCATCGAGCGCTTCCGCTTTGGCGTCGCGCTGCATGTCGGCAACATCCTCTACGGCAATATCGGCGGCGGCAACCGGCTCGACTTCACCTGCATCGGCCCTGCCGTCAACCTAGCGGCACGGCTGGAGAAGATCGCGGGCCGGACCGGACGGACCGTCGTCGCGTCGGAAGGTTTTGCCAATGTCTGCCGCCAGGACTGGCGCGAGCTTGGTGAATTTCCAATCGCCGGATTCTCCAAGGCGCAGCGCGTGTATGGACTCGCCGAAGAGACGCCGGTGGTAATGGCCTAGCGGACGGCGCCGTCAGGGGCGCTAATTGCCGCGAACATAGGACCGCTTTAGACCACGGGTTAGGACCCTGAGGGTGATCCACAGCCGCAGCATGGCGAAGCTGAAGATGAACACGAAATAGATCAGGTTCTTGGTGAACTGCGTCGCCGACGAGGTCTGCCAGAAATTCCAGATCGTGCTGCGCACGGCTTCCTGTCCATAGGCGAGGGCGACGTTGATGACGCCGAGCACGATCACGGCGGCGCCGAGCCACACTCCGCGTCGCGCAAACTCGCCGATCGCGGCAAACAGGGCGATCTCGCCGTCATCGCGCTCGGCACGGACGATCATGAGAAGCACCAGCGCAGCGATCAGCGCACTCCAGAATCGTCCGAGATGCGTGAACTGGTCGAAAGCAATGCCATCGAGGCCCGCCATCAGGTGGGGCGCAAACGCGTCATGACCGGCGGCCGCGGTGCCGAGGGCTGCCGCGAACATCACGAAGGCGATCCGCCACAGGATCGAAAAGGAGAGCTTGAACTGCTCGCCCAGTGTCAACTCACCGAGAGAGGATTGGCCTCCGGCCGCCTCGATCGATTGTTGCGCCGTTGCAAAGAAGGCCAGCAGCAACGATACTTGCGGGCAGCGCCACGGCGCCGCCACCGAACGCTACCACCCGCATCGCCGCCGCCAGGATCAGCCAAGGCAGGGCGTGCAGCAGTTTGAACGGACCGAACGTGGATTCGTGGCAGGCCGGCTTGAGTTCAACCTGTTTGCGCAGTGCGACTGTCATCGCACCTTGGTGACATAGGACGTTAAATCTGCGGTAGCGCGGATCGCTAAAATTGACCAGAAGTCGCCTGGCGGCGCCGCTATTCCTCCGGCTCCGTCGTGAACAGCAGCGGATAGCCCTTGGTCCGGCCGGCATCCGTTGCACGCGTCGCCTTGGTCTCGGCGACGTCCCTCGTGAACACGGCGACCACGCAGGCGCCCAGCTTGTGCGCGGTTATCATGACCTTGTAGGCCTGATCCTCCGTCATCCGGAATTCCGCCTTGAGTATCATGGTCACGAACTCACGCGGGGTGTAGTCGTCGTTGATCAGGATGACCTTGTGCAGCTTCGGCCGCTCGACCTTGGTCTTCGTCCGGGTTTTCGGCTTGGTAACAATGTCGTTCATTCCGCCTCCTGAAACGGCGGGCGTCTCTCGGTTCCAGCCGCGGCGTCAGCACGCGACCTTCTCACCATATTGCAGGACCTGCACCTTCTCCAAGGTGATCAGCCCGCTCGACATCATGCCATCCAGGATGGGCAGGAATGCGTTGATGTTATCCTCGCTGTCGACGATTTCGATCAGCAGCGGCAGATCCTCCGACAGGCGCAGGATTTTCGAGGTGTGCAGCCGGCTCGATTTGCCAAAGCCCATGGGGCCGCGCAGCACCGTGGCGCCGGCCAGGTGCTGCTCGCGCGCCTTCATCACGATCGCCTCATAAAGCGGCTTGCCGTCGCAATGGTCACTCTCGCCGATGAAGATCCGGAGCAAAACGGCCTGATTGGGAATTTGCATGATCAGCTCCTCTTCAAGCGGTTGTAGCGGCTCCCCATCATATAGCCGAGCCACACCGACACCAGCCAGCAGACGACGGACGCCGCGACATAGGCGAACGCAGTGTACTTCATGCCGCCATGGAGCAGGCGGAAGGTCTCCAGGCTGAAGGCCGAGAAAGTGGTGTAACCGCCGCAGAACCCGGTCATGATGAACTGCCGGTGTTCGGGCCGCGCCAGCACCCGGCCGTCGGGACCGGTCAGTGCCGCGTAGAAGCCGATGATCAGCGAGCCGGTCGCGTTAATGAACAGTGTCGCGAAAGGGAATCCGGGCCCGGTGTCGAGCGCAAGGGAGACCAGATAGCGCGTCAGGCCACCGGCGATGCTGCCGGCGGCCACCCAGGCATAAAGCATCGCGCTGCGCCAGCGCTCGGCGGAGGAGGGGGTGGTTATGGCAGTCATGGCACCTCTAGCCTCCGAGACTGTCCGCAAGGAGGAAGCCGCAACTGACGGCCACAAGGCACAGCCCGACCGAGACCACGACGTTGCCGACGGCAGCGAACGGCTCGCCGTTGCGGGCGAGCGTCAGCGTTTGCAGGCTGAACGAGGACACCGTAGTGTAGCAGCCGAGGAAGCCGGTCACTGCGAACAGCCATGGGTTGGGCGCGGCGAAGACCGAACCGGGATGAGTCGCCAGCGCGCCGAAGATGCCGATCAGGAAGGCGCCGGTGACGTTGATGGTCATGGTGCCCCAGGGAAAGGTCTCGCCCAACCGCCGCGCGATCGCGCCGGAGACGAAATAGCGCGCGCAGCCGCCCAGCATGCTGCCGATCACGATCGCGATCACTCCGCTCAGCACGACGAATGGTCTCCCCTCATCCCTTGCGCTCCACGCTCAGTCCATTGCCGATCACGAGCAGCCCAGCAAGCGCGACCAATGCGAAGCCTAGCCCGGCCAAGAAGGTGCCGACCGGACCGAAGGCGTCCCACAGCGCGCCGGCGATGACGCTCGCCGCCAGCAATGCAATGCCGGTGAGCAGATTGAAATACCCGAACGCAGTGCCGCGTAAATTGGGCGGCGCGGTGTCGGCGACGAGGGCCGAGAACAGCCCTTGCGTCAATCCCATGTGCAGCCCCCACAGCACGACGCCGAGCGCCAGACCCGCAAGGCTCGGCAGCAGAGCGAGCGCGAGATCGGCTCCCGCAAGAAAGACGAGGCCGAGCGTGAGCAGGCCGGTCCGGTTGATCCGATCCGACAGCACGCCGGCCGGATAGGCCGAGAGCGCGTACACGATGTTCATCAGCACCAGCACGGCGGGCACCCACATCGCGTTGAGGCCGATGTTCTGCGCCCGCAGGATCAAAAAGGCCTCGCTGAAGCGAGCGAGCGTGAAGACGATTCCGACCGCGACGACGCGCCAGTACACCATTCCGAGTTGCCGCATCGCGGCGAGGTTGAGCGGATTTTTCGCGGGCTCCCGGCTGGCGTCAGGCTCAGGTTCGTTGACCGCAAACGCGATCAGGCCGAAGGACAGAAGTGCCGGCAGTACGGCCACCCAGAACACAGCGGTAAAATTATCCGCGGTGAACCACATCAGGCTGATTGCCGCGAGCGGGCCCAGAAAGGCTCCGATCGTGTCGAGCGATTGGCGCAGGCCGAAGCTCGCGCCGCGCAGGCCTATGGGCGCGATGTCGGCGACCAGCGCATCGCGCGGCGCACCGCGGATGCCCTTGCCGACGCGGTCGATGAAGCGCGCTGCCACCACCCATCCGACGCTGGGGGCGAGCGGGAACAGCGGCTTGGTGAAGGCGGCTAGCCCGTAGCCGAGCGCCGCGAGCAGCTTGCGCCGGCCGAGCCAGTCCGACAGCGCGCCGGAGAAGATTTTTGTGATCGAGGCGGTCGCCTCCGCTATGCCCTCGATGAAGCCGACGGTCAGCGTGGAGGCGCCGAGCACGGTGACGAGATAGACCGGCAGCAGCGCGTGGATCATCTCCGAGGAGATGTCCATCAGCATCGAGACGAAGCCGAGCACCCAGATCCCTCTGGGCAGTCCGGCGCGCGCGGCATTCGGTGCGGTCGTCGTCACGTCGTGGCCCTCTCCTTGGCCTTCGTCCTCAGGCAAAAAAGTCATCACACAACAAAAAACCCGCCATCGGCGGGTTTGTCCATGCTCCCTCAAAAGGCAGAGGCTCAAAGATTGCCCCGCCTCAAGCAGAAGTCATCAGCCCTCTGCGATCATCGACCGTCGGGCGGTTGTCGGGGGACTCCATCCCCATCTGTGCGGTCAGCCTAGCATGGAAATCGCGACGGACAATAGGGTGGGAGGATGCCGCGCATATCATGCGCGGGTTTGACCCACGCATCCGTCCAGAACGAAAGCGCTCTTGCGGAGATGGATTTCCGGGTCCTGGCGCCGCCAAGGCTTCGCCGGGCTTTCGATGCTGGGCCAGCGAAGCTTTAGCGAAGATGGCAAGCCCGGCAATGACGTTCGGTGTGTTCCGTACGCTCCAGCGGCATCGAGATGGCGAAACGGCGGCATCTTCGCGCAAGCGTGCAAATCCTAACTCGTAAATTCCTAACTCGAATGTGAAGCATAAGCGATCTTCGCACTTTGCGGCAAGGCGATTGCATGTCACCATCGCGTCATACGACGGGAGACTGCGATGCGCTTGCTGTTCTCGATCGGGGCTGTGCTGGTGGCCGGCGTATTTGCCGGAGGGGACGTCGCGGGCATCGCGGCACCTGGACCTAAATCTGAGCGGCCTAAATTCGAAGCGCCTAAAAGCCAGCCGCAGCAGCAAGCGGCCGACAAGGACGGGCAGACCGTCGATGTCGAGCTGATCCTTGCGGTCGACGTCTCCTACTCGATGGACATGGACGAACTGGCGATCCAGCGCGAAGGCTATGCGCAGGCGCTCCAGTCGAAGGAATTCCTGCAGGCGTTGAAGATGGGGCCCAACGGCCGGATCGCGGTGACCTATTTCGAGTGGGCCGCCTCGACCGACCAGAAGATCATCATTCCCTGGCGGCTGGTCGACGGACCGGAGACCGCGGACGCCGTCGCCGCCGAAATCATGAAGACGCCGATCCGCCGCGCCTCGCGCACCTCGATCTCCGGCGCGATCAGCTTCGCGATGCCGCTATTCGACGAGGATCCCTATCGCGGGATCCGCCGCGTAATCGACATTTCCGGGGACGGTCCCAACAACAATGGCAGCCCGGTCACGGTGGCGCGCGACGCCGCGATCGAGAAGGGCATCGTCATCAACGGCCTGCCGATCATGGTCAAGGAGCCGTCCTACTCGACCATGGATATCGACAATCTCGACTATTACTATGAGGACTGCGTCATCGGCGGCCCCGGCTCCTTCGTCATCACCATCAAGGACCGCGACAAGTTCAAGGAAGCGATCCGCACCAAACTCCTGATGGAGGTCGCAGGCCTCAAGCCGGAGCGTCCCGTGATGCGGGTTGCGGACAAGGAGCCGCGCGTCAGCTGCTTGATCGGCGAGAAGATCTGGTCGGACCGCTGGGGGCGGTGAGACGCTAGCCCCGAGGCGGTTGAATTTAACCGTTCGTTAATCGGTGAGTGGCCCTAATCCAGTTGTTTCCGTCAATGACCTGACATGGCTGGCCGGCGCGCAGACGGAGGCGGGTTTGTCAGACGGGTCCGCCGAGCAATCCAATGGCCATCGTCACGCAGAGCACCGGCCAGATTTCTCCTGCCAACGAGCGGGTCTATCACTAGAGCAACCTGCTCGGTGAATGGAAGGGTAATTGGGCGGGAAACAATCAGGCCGTCGGCTTCAAGGTCGTGAACATCCGCGGCGCCCGCGCGCAGGTGGAATACACCCATAACGGGCACACCGAGCGTGGTTTTGGCAAGGTCGACGGTGCAACCATCAGCTTCGGTTCGGTCACGATCGGGACCAAGAACGGCAAGAATGCGGCGCTCGTGTTCTCCGCCGGCGGCGGTCAGGCGAGCGCATCACTTGAAAAACAGGCGCCGCCAGCCTCCGAGAGCCGCCTCATCGGAAGCTGGGGTGGCTATTCGGCCGACAACAACAAGAGCGCGAGCTTCCGGGTGGTCTCCATCACTGGCAACGAGGCGCTGGTCACGACCACCATCGACGGCATCACCCGGCAGGGCACCGGCATCGTCTACAAGAACGTGGTCATGTTCGGACAAACGCAGATCTCGACGGACGACGGAAAGAACGGCAAGGTCATCTTCCAGGTCGGCAGCAAATCTTTCCAGGTACCGGTGACGAAATTACCGCCGTCCGATACGTCGTCTTCGGTGGACAGGACGGCGTAGCCGCTCAGGCTGCTTCTCGCCGGACTGCGTTAGGGCCTTCAATTGCCGGTCGATCTGACGCAAGACGTCGCAGGCGGGCGCGAAAGCACCACCGCCGATCAGCCGCCAGATCTCCGTTGCCTGCTCGGCCAGACGCGGAATCGTCAGTGGCAGCCGCGCCGCTTCCAAGAGCGCGCCCTTTTCGTTGATGAGATAGCGTTCGTTGAGAGCGAACACGACCTGCGCGACGCAGGCGAGCGACCGGTAGGCGCATCCAGCGATATGGGTCTGTTCGCCGCGCGCGATGGCAAGCTCGGCATTCTCGATGCCGAACAGGATTTCCCACTGGAAGCGCCGGATCAACGCCTCGCGCAGTGGCCTCGGATAAGGCAGAGCGATCGATTTCAGCCGGGCGATCAGCGCTTGCGGATCGTGCAGTGGCCGGCAATGAGCGACCTCTCCCATCCAGATCGCCGAACAGAAGCCGTGTGGATGGCCGGGCTGGTAATCGATGCTGACGATGCCGGCCCGGCAGGTTTCCATTACGGCTTCGACCGCCTCGGCGTCGCGATAGAGCAGATCGACCTTCTGTCCGCCGACCGACAGCCAGGCGCCTCCGACGATCCACGGTCCCCATTCGCCGATCTTCGTTACTGTCGCGGCGGCGGGATCATCGGCGATTTCCTTTACGGCGGTGAGCAACCGTGCGGTATCCAGCGGAACCGCCGCCCTGAAATAGAGGCCGATATCGTGGTCCGACGCGGCGTGCCCGCTTCCCCGCGCACGCGAGCCGCCGAGCACGATGGCCGCGACACCTGGCAGTTCGGCGAGCGCGGACGTCAGGCGCGTGAGCAGCGGATCGTGCGGCATGGACGCCAGCTTACGTCGGCGCGCGACCCGTGCAAGGATGTCAGCGCCGGGCGCGGCTGCGGGATCGGCATGGCCGTGTGGCAGCTTGCGCGGAAGACATCGAAGAACTTTGCCGCGGGCGATCGCGGCGGGAATCAGCTTACCTTCGGGATGGGAACGGATGCCTCGAGCCGACTCCGTCGGCCGGAAGTGACCGGCTCGAAGTCAGGAGAGTGACGAATGCCGACCGCAAGGCTAGCCGAAGAGTCCGATCTCTCCGCGCCGCTCGAGCTGTTTCGCGCATCGCAGGTCAGCGCCGCCGCACCGGTGGAGCGAGCCGAGGACATCTGGCGGCAGACAATGTCCCGCGACGATCTCGCCGTATTCGTCTCGGCGGAGGAGAGCCGCATCGTCGCCAGCTGCATGCTGATCACTGCGCCGAACCTGTTGCGCGCCGGCCGGTGCCACGGCTTTGTCGAGAATGTCGTGACCCACCCCGACTATCAGGGACGCGGCCACGGACGCGCCGTGATCGCGGCGGCGCTAACTGAGGCCTGGCGCAAGGACTGCCATCACGTCCTGATGCAGAGCGGCCGCAAGGACGCCCGCGTGCATCGTTTCTACGAGGACTGCGGCTTCGTGCCGGGCCTGCGGGTCGGCTACGTCGCGCACAGGCCCGTGCGGCCGGCGTGAGGAGGTCAGGCCTTGGCCTTCGGATCAGATTGAAGGGCACTGCCACAGCTAGTCGCGCGTCACTCGCTGGCATTTGCGATCTGCGGAGGGTATAATTCACGAACTTTTCGACGGTAGTCTGAATGTCCAACCTCGCAGTTCCACGTGGTCTCGCAACTCTCTTCGCGGTGCTTTGCCTGGGCGGAGCACCGCTTCAGGCGCAAGTTGCGCCCCTGAGATATTGGATACCGGGCGGGCCTTTTGGCCTCAGTGGCAGTGCAGGCCAGAGTTCCGATGCTTACGGTAACTTTCCAGGCTTCAATGCCGGCGATGCAGCCGAACGCAGCGATGTTCCGAGCGGATTCTTCGTCGGAGGCGAGCGCGGTCACCTTGGCTTGAGTGGCATTAGCACATCTGGAAATTTCGGCGCGCTCTCTTATGACAGCACGCAGTTCGGCTACAACACCAAGACGGCGGGCGGCATACCCGTCACGTTCTTTGCCGGTTTCGACACGCTGAAATACCGCAACGGCATCGGCAACTCGCTTGCGCCGCTCACCTCCAGCACCACACCCGGCTATGGTGGGTTTGCGGGTGTCGAATTCAAGCCGACCCCCAACCTCAGCCTGTCGTTCGGGGTCGGTTACACCCAGCAGCAATCGGGGCGCATGGACAGCGATATCAACTCGTCGATGCTGCCCGGCGAGTCGCCGGCGTTGAGCGGCTTGCGTCGTTGAGCGTTCACGCGTCAATTTCGCCGCCCGCTTGACCGCGGCCGCGTTGGCCTACGAGAAGCCCGCCACCAGCGGGCGTCGCAGGTGCTTCGCCATCAGCTCCGCCGCTTCGGCATAACGCCGCGTTTCCAGAACCTCGAGTAGGCGTAAATGCTCGCGCACGTGCCGCCGCATGCCGTCGCGGTCGGCGAAGCTGCGATAGGCGAACAGGCGTCTGATCGAATTCACGCGCCTCAGCGACTCAAGAAAGAAGGGATTGCCGGCGCCGCGGATGATCTCCTCATGGAATTCGCAACCGGAATGAAAGACCTCGCCGATCGTCATCTTCTCGAGCTCGCCCTCGAACACGCGCTGTTGACGCTCGCGCAAGCGTGCAATCACCTCCTGCGGCAGCGCAAAGCCGGGCTGCGCGATCGCCGCCGGCTCGATCACCGCGCGAAACGCCATAGCCTTGGCATGAGCTTCGGGGCTTGAGACCGTCTCTGCGAAGCGCCAGCCATAACCCGGCAGGCGCGCGACCCAGCCCTCGGCAGCGATCCGGTCAAGCAGCCGCTGCAGCTCGGCCCGGCTGAGGCCATAGCGGCGCATCAGCTCCGCCTCGGTGACGTCAGCCGGTAGCCGGCTTGCGAGCACGTCGCCTGCGATGGTCGCATAAACCTGTTCGCGGCGCCGGACTGCTGCGAGGGCTGGCTGGGCTGCGCCGCTGGTCGGGTTCTTGGCCAGCACGAACCCGCGATGCGGCTCGCCGCGCGCGAGTCCTGCCGCTTCCAGAGCCCTGAGGCCGAGCCGGATGGGCGCGCGTGAAAGATCGAGCGCATCGGCAAGCCTTTGTTCGATCAACCGATCGCCAGCTTTCATACCTTCGCGTCGGGCAAGCGCCATGATCAGGCCGGCGAGGTGCTCAGCGCGCTCGGAACCGCCTCTACGTGAGGCGGGCTGTCGGGAACTGTCGGAGGCAGTCATTGCAGTGCACGCAGATTTTGAGCTTGACAGACTGTTCCACGGATTGTTCTTTAAGGCAATAATATACAATCATGCCAGGGAGAGCCAGATGACGCATGCGCCGGATGTCCTGATTTGCGAGGTCGGCCCCCGTGATGGCCTGCAAAATCTGGACGTGTTCGTTCCCACCGAAGCCAAATGCGCGCTGGTTGATATGATCGCCGCCGCCGGCGTGCGCGAGATCGACGCAGGGTCCTTCGTGCCGCCGAAAGTCGTGCCGCAATTCGCCGATGTCGATGCGGTGATGGCGTACGCACTCGCGCACAAGACGGCGACAATCGGTGCACTTGTGCCGAACGTGAAGGGCGCGGAGCGCGCCATCGCCGCCGGTGTCAACGCCATGTACTTCGTCATCTCCGCCAGCGAGACTCACAACCGCGCCAATGTGCGCCGCTCGATTGAAGAGCAGCTCGAGGGATTTCGCGCGGTCCGCGCCGCGATCGACGCCTGTCCGGCGGACCAACGACCGCACTTGATGGGAGCGATCTCCACCTCCTTCGGCTGCTCGCTGGAAGGCGAGGTGAGCGAAGCGGCCGTGTGCCGGGTTGCGCGCGCCTTTGCCCAGGCCGGTGCCGACGAGATCGGGCTCGCCGACACCGTCGGCTATGCCACCCCGAAACTGATCAGGCAGATCGTCGAAGCTGTCAGGCACGAAGTCGGATCGCAAATGACGCTGCGGCTGCATCTGCACGACACGCTCGGTGCTGGCCTTGCCAACGCCGTCGCCGGCCTCGAAGCCGGGATCCACCGTTTCGACGCCGCGGTATCAGGACTTGGCGGCTGCCCCTTCGCTCCTGGCGCCCGCGGCAACATCGTCACCGAGGACCTCGTGTTCATGCTGGAACGGATGGGACTATCCACCGGCATTGACCTGGATCGCCTGATGCAAACGCGCGAGATTCTCGCCCGCCATATCCCGGCAAGACATCTGACCGGGCATCTTCACGAGGCCGGCATTCCCAAGGTGCTGCGGAGGGCGGCATGACGGCAGCTACGTCCGAGGCGGCATCGGAGTTGCGTCCGCTGGCCGGCCTTCGTGTCATCGAGTTCAGCCAGATGGTGATGGGGCCGAGCTGCGGCTTGATCCTCGCCGATCTCGGCGCCGATGTCATCAAGGTCGAGCCGCCCAAGGGCGACCGCACCCGCTATTTCAAGGGGCCCGCTGCCGGCTTCTTCGCCACCTACAGCCGGAATAAGCGCAGTATCGCGTTGGACACGTCGACCGCGGAGGGCCAGAACGTCGCGCGGAGGCTGATTGAGAACAGCGACGTCCTGATCGAGAATTTCCGGCCCGGCCTGCTGAAGCGGATCGGCCTCGACTCCGAGTCGGTGGCCGCTTTTGCGCCACGCCTGATCTACTGCTCGCTCAAAGGCTATTTGCCCGGCCCTTACGAGAATCGTCTCGCGCTCGACGAGGTCGTGCAGATGATGGGCGGTCTCGCCTACATGACCGGCTTGCCCGACCGGCCGATGCGCGCCGGTGCCTCGGTTAACGACGTCATGGGCGGCATGTTCGGCGTGATCGCGATCCAGGCTGCGCTCGCCGAGAGGCAGCGCACCGGCCGTGGCCGCTACATCCAGAGTGCACTCTACGAGAACAACGTGTTCCTGATGGCGCAGGCCATGATGTGCGAGGCAGTCAGCGGCCAGCCCTCGATTCCCTATTCGATCAAGGACAGCCCGTGGCCGGTCTATGATCTCTTCGACACCAGGGACGGCTCGAAGCTGTTCGTCACCATCGTCGGTGAAGAGCAGTGGGAGGCCTTCTGCCGCGCCTTCGATCGCGAATCCTGGCTTGCCGATCCGCGCTTTGCGACGAGCAACGATCGCGTCGACCATCGCGGCTGGCTGATCCCCGAAATCGCGAAGATATTCAAGCAATGGGACAAGGCCGATCTCGCCGCGCGCCTTGAGCAGCTCGATCTGCCTTACGCGCCGGTGAACAAGCCCGGCGATCTCTTCGATGACCCGCATCTGAACCAGTCGGGCGGATTGACCAAGATTCACCTGCCTGATGGCGGCGAGGCGAAAACGCCGCTGTTGCCGATCTCCATGGACGGCCGACGTCTGCCCAACCGCTACGATCCGCCGCAGATTGGCGAGCAAACGCGCGAGATCCTGAGTGAGATCGGCGTTTCGTCGAACGAAATCGAAACTCTGCGAAGAGCAGGAACGATCCGGATTGCGCCTACGCCGTCCTGACCAACGCATCAATCAAACAAGAACGAGGGGAGGAGCACATGAACATCACCAGGCGCCAGGCGCTGATCGCGGGCTCCACATTGGCCGGCGCATCGATGCTGCCCAGGCAGCTCTGCGCCGAGACCGAGCAGGTATCGCTCGCCTTCGGGCCGGTTTCGCCGGTCTACGCCATCGGCATGATCGCTGAGCTGAAGGGGTACTTCAGGGACGAAGGTCTCGACTCAAAGCTCGTCACCGGTAACGCCGGAACATTCGGTCGCCAGACACTGGCGGCAGGACAAGCACAGTTCGCGCACGGCGATGCCAGCCATCCACTCCAGCTCAGTGCGCGCGGCAAGCCCTGCAAGATCCTGCTTGCGACCGAGATGGTGTGCTCCTACGCCAACATCATGGTCCGGCAGGACCTCTACGACAGCGGTGTCAATTCGGTCGAGAAGCTCGCCGAGTACAAGCGGCCTGACGGCGCCAAGCCGATCGTCGCGGCCACCGCGATCGGGTCGGGCACCTGGGTGTTCGGCACCTATGTGTTCGAAACGCGCGGGCTCGGCGACAGGGTGAACTGGGTCGCTGGCGGCGGGCCCAACACGATGTTTCCGTCGCTGCAGACCAAGCAGTTCGACGGCATCATGGCGCCGCCAAGCTGGATCGTCGAGATCGAGAAGAAGGGCTTTGGCAGGACGATCTACGACACCTCCAAGCCCGGCGTATTCGAGAAGGATTTCGGCGGGACGCTGCCCGTGCTCGTGATCTACACGCTCCATGACACGATCGAGCAGGACAAGGCGATGGTGCAGGCCTACGTGAACGCGATCCACCGCGCGATGGCTTTCGTGAAGGCGACGCCGCTCGCCGACGTGCAGGCATTGGTCACGCCGAAATATTTCTCGGGTATCGACCCTGATGCGGTCAGCGCCGAGCTCGGCTTCGACAAGTCGACGTGGGCCTATGACGGTGTCATCGACAAGTCTTCGTTCGAACGCGGCGCCAAGCCCTGGCACCGCAAGGGAACAGATATTCCCGAGACGAAATACGAGGACGTCGTCGACATGAGCTTCCTCCAGGCGGCCAGGGCAAAATACAAATGATCGTCGCGCCAGGTCCCGGCTTCGCGCTCGCGCGAGACGAGGATAAACGAGCCGCGCCGCGCACCCGAATTGCGGTGCAAGGTCTCACCAAGCGCTTTAACGCGTCCGGCCGTGAGTTCGTGGCGGTCGATGACGTTTCCTTCGAGGTGAAGCAGGGCGAATTCGTCGCGCTGCTCGGTCCATCCGGCTGCGGCAAGAGCACAATCCTCAACATGGTCGCGGGGCTATTGCCGCGCTCGGGCGGACACATCCTGATCGATGAGGACACGGTTGAGACCGGCAAGGTCAACCCCAGGGTCGGCTACGTCTTCCAGCGCGACACGCTGTTTCCCTGGCGAACCGTCGAGCAGAACATCGGCTACGGGCTGGAGATTGCGAGGCTACCAAAGACCGAGCGCGCCGGGCGCGTCGCTTCGGCGGTCGAGAAGGCCGGGCTCTCAGGTTTTGCGCGGAGCTTTCCCCGCATGCTGTCCGGCGGCATGCGCCAGCGCGTCGCCTTGATGCGCACGCTGATCCTGGAGCCCGAGATCCTGCTGATGGACGAGCCGTTCGGCGCGCTCGACACCCACACCAAGCTCGAAATGCACAAGACGCTGCTGGAGATATGGGAACGCGAGCGGCAGACGGTGCTGTTCGTAACCCACGATCTCGGCGAGGCTTTGACGCTGGCGAGCCGCATCATCCTGCTCTCGGCGCGGCCCGGCAGGCTCAAGGAAGACTTCGACGTCGCCATCCCGCGGCCGCGCGATCCCGTGGCCGTGCGCGAGACCGCCGAATTCGGCCGCCTCTACTCTCACATCTGGCATTCCCTCGGCGAAGAATTCCGCCGCACCAGGGCCGACTAACCATGTCCAACAGCCGTACCGCCGTCCTGTTCTGGCAACTGGCCATTCTCGTATTGGTTCTCGTCGTCTGGCAGTGGGGGTTTGAATGGAGCAGGGCGCTGTTGCCGAAGGCCTATGTTCCGCAAATCCTGGATCCGTATTTCATCGCCAAGCCATCGTTGATCTGGCAGAGCTTCTTGCGGCTTGGCTGCTTTGCCGATTCCGCCGGCTTTGCCGCCTGCATCAACGGCAACGACAACAATTTGTGGGTCGCCACGCTCGTCACGCTGAAGAACACCTGGTGGGGCTTTCTTTTCGGGTCAGCGAGCGGAATCGCGGCTGGCCTGCTCCTCGGCCGTTCGGACTTCCTTGCCCGCGTGTTCGGGCCCTACGTCGTGGCGCTCAACTCGATACCGCGCATCGCGCTGGTGCCGCTCGTCATCCTGATCTTCGGCCTCGGCGATCTCTCCAAGATCGCCACCGCCTGGCTCGTCGTTTTCTTCGTGGTATTCTTCAACACCTTCGAGGGAACACGTGCGGTCGACCGCGACCAGATCGCCGCCGCCCGTCTGCTGGGCGCCAGCGAATTCACCGTGCTGCGCACCGTCGTGATGCCTTCCGCACTGGCCTGGGTGTTCGCCTCGCTGTTGCCGGCTGTGTCTTTCGCGCTGATCGGTGTCATCGTCGGCGAGTTCATCGGCGCCGAACGCGGGCTCGGCAAGCTCATCATCGAGGCCGAGGCGCGCGCCAATGCCAGCGAGATGATGGTCGCCATCTTCGTCATGATGTTCGTCGGGATTTTACTGGCGATCGCCGTGCGTTCGCTGCAGTCCTACCTGCTGCGATGGCAGCCGCAATTCGAGGGGTCGGCATAGCAGTCCGGAAGGAATCGAAGGCTGGGCGGCCGGGTACCGCGTCAGCGGCTGAACCTTGCCACCAGCTCCACATGCGGCGTGTGCCGGAATTGGTCCACCGGCACCACGGTCTCGATCCTGTAGCCGCCATCGATCAGCAGCCGTGCATCGCGGGCAAACGTCGCGACATTGCAGGACACCGCGATGATGACAGGCACCTTGCTCGCGGCGAGCTTCAGCGCCTGCGCCTGCGCGCCCTGGCGCGGCGGGTCGAGCACGACGGCATCGAACTCGCGCAGCTCCTGAGGCACCAGCGGGCGGCGGAACAGATCGCGCGGCTCGGCCTTGATCGGCTTCAGGCCGGGCGCGCGTGCCGCTTTTGCCAGTGCGGCGATGGCGCCGGTATCGTTGTCATAGGCCGCGACGCGGGCTTTCTCGGCAAGCCGAAGCGCGAACGGGCCGACGCCGCAGAAGAGGTCGAGAACCTCCTTGGACTTGCCGATGCGTTCCGCAACGAGCGCGGCCAGCGTCTCTTCGCCTGCGACGGTTGCTTGCAGGAACGAGCCCGGCGGCAGCGACACCTCGGCACGGCCCATCTGCAGGGTCGGCGGCAGGCGTTGCAGCACCAGCTCGCCGTGACGCGTCAGCCGCGCCAGGCGGTGCTGCTCGGCGACGCGCGACAGCGCCGTGACTATCGCCGTCGGCAGCGGGCCGGAGCCGCGCACGTCGACGTCGAGGCCGTTGGCGGTGGCGGTGACCTGGATGTCGAGCGGCTTTGTCACCGGCATCCTCGACGTCAGCGGCTCTGAGAGCGCCCACGCGGCATCGAGTGCGCCATCAAGCGCGGGATCGAGAATGGGGCAGCGATGGATCGGGATGACGTCATGCGAGCTTGCGGCGGAAAAACCCACCTTGAGGATGTCATGCGTGCCGAACCGGCCATGCAGTGTGATGCGTCTGCGCCCCGCACCATGGGCATCGACCAGCGGCGCCACCTCGCAGTCGAGGCCGGCCTGCGCCAGCGTCTCGACCACGATGTTGCGCTTCCAGGCTTGGTACGGCCCGGCTGCCCAGTGCTGGATCGCGCAGCCGCCGCAGACACCGAAATGCGGGCAGAACGGTTCGATGCGCTCCAGGCTTGCAACATCGACCGCAAGCAGCTTGCGGCGGTCGGGATGGTTGCCCGCGACATGGTCGACCTCGACGGTCTCGCCGCCGAGCGCATAGGGCACATAGATGGCTTCGCTTTCATCGAGGCAGACGCCATCGCCGCGATGGCCGACATGATCGATCTTCACGCGCTCAACCACGGCGCGCGCCCAGGAAGAATTCGATGTTGCCGTCGCCGCCCGCAATCGAGGAAGGGAACACCTCGATATCGGTGCAGCCGAGCGATGCGGCAAAGGCCGCGATATCGTCGCAGATCTCCCGATGCACGGCGGCGTCGCGGATGATGCCCTTCTTGTTGTGCTTTCGGTCTGCCTCGAATTGCGGCTTGATCAGCGCCAGCAGGCTCATGGGCGCCGCGGCAAGCGAGAGCGCCACGGGCAGCACCGTCTTCAGCGAGATGAAGCTGACATCGATGACGACGACGTCGGGCCGCGCCGGCAGCCGCTTGCCTTCGTAGCTGCGGATATCCGTCTCCTCCATCGAAATGATCTTTGGATGCCCGCGCAGCGAGGGATGCAATTGCGCGGTGCCGACGTCGACTGCGAAGACGAGGCTCGCGCCGTTGGCGAGCAGCACTTCGGTGAACCCTCCGGTGGATGCACCGACGTCGAGGCAGACATGGTCCTCGATCTCGATCGGATAGCGCTCCAGCGCGCCGGCAAGCTTGACGCCGCCGCGGGAGACATAGGGATGCGCCGGCTCCGCCTGGATCACTGCATCTTCTGCGACCGTCTCCGACGGTTTGGAAACCGGCTTGTCGTTCGCGGTGACGAGCCCGGCCTCGATCGCCGCGCGCGCCCGCGCCCGGCTTTCGAACAGGCCGCGCTCGACCAGCAGAACATCCGCGCGCTTGCGGGGAGGGGACATCACGCTCTCCGGAGACGACTGTTATGTAGTGATCGCTCGCGCGGCCGCCATCCGGACGCAAGTCTCGAACGCGGCAAGGTCATGCCAGACGTCGATAGGCATCGCCGCCGGCGTCACCAGCGGGCAGCCATGCAGCTCCAGCGCATGGATCATCATGAGATTGTCGGGGAGGCCAAAGTCCTCGACGGTCAGCCCCTGCGCATCGACCAGCCGCCCGTTCTCGGATGTAACGTCCATCAAGCGCCGGACGCGGTCGGCGTAGACGGCGCCGTCGTTGGAATAGGCCAGACAAAACTTGCCGCGGCCGGCCATGTAGCCGAGCTCATAGACGGTGCCGGGATCGGCCCCGGCGCCGCGGAACGGGGTGAGGTTGGCGATGACGGCGTCGGCCTGATCCATCATCGCCTCGTTGCCGGTAAAGATCCGCCGCGAGGCATCGGCGGCGGCGAGGTCGATGGCGTTGTCGAGGGGATAGAGGCCGACGAGCCCGAAGCGAGCGCAGATCGCCGCCTTTTGGCGACCGATCTCGACCGCATCCGGCAGGAACACGTCAGGGCCTGCCAGATAGATTTTCATGGGACCACCGGTCGAGGAGGCGTGGAGTTGTTGCGGCATCGGAAGTGTAAAACCTCTCCCATTGGGAGAGGTCCGCCGAAGGCGCGGGTGAGGGGTTACGCTCTCACGTGGGACCTCTACCCCTCACCCGGATTGCTTCGCAATCCGACCTCTCCCTATGGGAGAGGTGCGGGCAGCGTCTGGCCGATAATCAGGCCAGCTTGACCGTCTCGGCCTTGACGTCCTTGCCGAGCGCCTCGAACACCTTGGCGACGATGCCCTTGGCATCGAGACCGGCGCGGGCGTACATCGCGGCTGGGGTGTCGTGGTCCTGGAACACGTCGGGCAGCACCATGGTGCGGAAGCGCAACAGGCCGCTGTCGAGCATGCCCTGGTCGGTCAGGAACTGCGCGACATGCGAGCCGAAACCACCGACCGCGCCTTCCTCGATCGTGATCAGGATCTCGTGGTCGCGGGCGAGCTTGAGCACCAGCTCGGTGTCGAGCGGCTTCATGAAGCGCGCATCGGCGATCGTGGTGGAGAGGCCGTGGGCTGCGAGCTCGTCGGCCGCCTTCTCGCATTCGACCAGACGGGTGCCGAAGGAGAGCAGGGCGATCTTGCTGCCCTCGCGGACCACGCGGCCCTTGCCGATTTCGAGGGGAATGCCGACGTCCGGCATCTCGATGCCGCGGCCTTCGCCGCGGGGATAACGCAGCGAACTCGGACGGTCGTTGATCGCGACCTGGGTTGCGACCATGTGCACGAGCTCGGCTTCGTCGCTTGCAGCCATGATCACCATGTTCGGCAGGCAACCGAGATAGGCGTTGTCGAACGAGCCGGCATGCGTCGCGCCGTCGGCGCCGACGAGGCCGGCGCGGTCGATAGCGAAGCGGACCGGCAGGTTCTGGATCGCGACGTCATGCACGATCTGGTCGTAGCCGCGCTGCAGGAAGGTCGAGTAGATCGCGCAGAACGGCTTGTAGCCTTCGCTGGCAAGACCGGCGGCAAAGGTCACCGCGTGCTGCTCGGCAATGCCGACGTCGAAAGTGCGGTCCGGGAAGGCCTTGTTGAAGATGTCGACGCCGGTGCCGGACGGCATTGCCGCAGTGATCGCGACGATCTTGTCGTCCTTCTCGGCTTCCTTGACGAGGCTCTGGCCGAACACGTTCTGATAGGCCGGCGCGTTCGGCTTGGCCTTGGCCTGGGTGCCGGTCGCGACGTCGAACTTGACGACCGCATGATATTTGTCGGCGGAGGCTTCCGCCGGACCGTAGCCCTTGCCCTTCTGCGTCACGACGTGGACCAGGATCGGGCCGGTCTCCATGTCGCGGACGTTCTTCAACACCGGCAGCAGATGGTCGAGGTTGTGGCCGTCGATCGGGCCGACGTAATAGAAGCCGAGCTCCTCGAACAGCGTACCGCCGTCCATCATGAACCCGCGGGAATATTCCTCGACGCGGTTGGCGCGGTTGGCGAGGATCTTGGGCAGCCGCTTGTTGATCTGCTTGGCCGCCTCGCGCAGCGTGCGATAGGTCTTGCCGGAGTAGAGCCGCGACAGATAGGCGCTCATGGCGCCGACCGGCGGCGCAATCGACATGTCGTTGTCGTTGAGGATGACGATCAGGCGCGAGTTCATCGCACCCGCATTGTTCATCGCCTCATAAGCCATGCCGGCCGACATGGCGCCGTCGCCGATCACCGCGATGACGTTGTTCTTGCCGCCGGAGAGGTCGCGCGCCACGGCCATGCCGAGGCCGGCGGAGATCGAGGTCGAGGAATGCGCGGCGCCGAACGGATCGTAATCGCTCTCGCTGCGCTTGGTGAAACCGGACAGGCCGCCGCCGGTGCGCAGCGTGCGGATGCGGTCGCGCCGGCCGGTGAGGATCTTGTGCGGATAGGCCTGGTGGCCGACGTCCCAGATCAGCCGGTCGCGCGGCGTGTCGAAGACGTAATGGATCGCGGTGGTGAGCTCGACAACGCCGAGGCCCGCCCCGAAGTGACCGCCGGTCACCGAGACGGCATCGATCGTCTCCTGCCGCAGCTCGTCGGCGACCTGGCGAACCTGCTCGATCTTGAGCTTGCGTAGGTCGTCCGGCGTTCGGATGGTGTCGAGAAGCGGCGTTTTACTGTATGCGTTCACGGCGATTTCCAATTTGTCAGCGCCGGAAGGTCATTCCGGGGCACGATGGGTTTGCACAATATCGGCGCAGCGCGAGTCCTTAAACCGTCGGAGCCACCTGCATGGGGCAGAGCCCCTTCTTCAAGCTTAGGTGAGCTTAAGTGCGCTCCGGTTCAGTCTCTGTGATCCCTGTCACTTAGATCGGCTTCGTCCATCCCAGCCAATTTCATTAGCGATTTGAGTTACTTGCTGTTGGCAATCGATGCCCACGCAAGGCTTACAAAAAGCCACACTCCGCGCAGCTTTACACCAAACCTTGGGCCAAAGCCAACCCGCGGGACCGACTACGGCCATGCAGGTGCAATCCGCAGGCCAGTTTAGTTAATCCTGGCGCGGGAGCGGAGGTTCCAATCCTGCCCGGTTCCTCGGCAGGCTTTTAGGCGAGCGCGAGGCCGTTTGGGGGCGGATTCAACCAGCTGGGAGCCTCTTGGGACGCGAATCGCGACCAAGCAGATCGTGCGTCGCGGATCTTCCGCGAGCGGAACCCCATGATCATCAAAAATTGCGGGGCGGTTACCGCCCGAGATGGGCGGCACTGACAAACGGGCCTTTACTGCACGTCGAGCGGCGCGGTGCCGGTGGCCTGGCCGCTGGCATCGGTAGTAATCTTGTCGACCCGCGCCTCGGCCTGGCGCAACAGCTCCTCGCAGCGGCGCTTCAGGGCCTCGCCACGCTCGTAGATCGTCACGGATTCCTCGAGCGGCACCTTGCCGTCCTCCAGCCGCTTCACGATCGTCTCGAGCTCCTCGATGGCACGTTCGAAGGTGAGCCTGGAGACGTCGACTTGAGTATTTTCGGCCATATCCGTTTCCGATTGCCCGATTCGCTTCCCCTGCAGAAGAGCAGGGTTTTGCGGGCGTAATGTGGCGGGTGTTTTCAGGCGCCCATCAGGGCGCCGACATGCGCCGTAACAGATTCTTTCAATCCTTGCAGATCATAGCCGCCCTCAAGCACCGAAACAATTCGGCCCTCTGCGCTCTTGTCGGCGAGGTCCATCAGCTTGCGCGTGACCCAGGTGTAATCCTCGGCACGCAAATTCAGCGAGGCCAGCGGATCGCGGTAATGCGCATCGAAGCCCGCGGAGATGATGAGAAGCTCGGGACTGAACTTCGTCAGTTGCGGCAGGATCAGGTTCTCGAATGCGATACGGAATTCGGGGCCGCCGTCTTCGGAGGCGAGTGGCGCGTTGACAATGGTCTCGTGGTCGCCGCGCTCGTCCCGCGCGCCCGTGCCCGGAAACAGCGGCATCTGGTGGGTCGAGCAGTACATCACGGTCGGATCCGACCAGAAGATGTCCTGCGTGCCGTTGCCGTGATGCACGTCGAAATCGACGATGGCCACGCGCTTGATGCCATATTTGCGTTGCGCATGGCGCGCCGCGATCGCGACGTTGTCGAAGAAGCAGAAGCCCATCGGCTTGCCGATCTCGGCGTGATGTCCGGGCGGGCGCACCGCGACAAAGGCGTTGCGGTGCTCGCCGGCCATCACCGCTTCGGTCGCGGCGACCGCGCCGCCAACGCCGCGCATTACCGCCTCCCAGGTGCCTGGGGACATCGAGGTGTCGCCGTCGACATAGACCTGGCCGCTGGTCGGCGCGATGTGGCGCAACTCGGTGACGTAATGCTCGTTGTGGCAGAGCGTGACGAGGTCGAGGTCGCCCTCCGGCGCTTGGTCGCGCACCAGGAACTGAAAGCGCTCATGCGACAGCGCCTCCTCGACCGCGCGCAGGCGGTCGGGCCTTTCCGGGTGCCCCGGCGGCGTGACGTGGTCGAGGCAGGCCTTGTGGGAGAGGAGAAGCGTGCTCATCAGGTCGGGCTCATGGGATGCGGGCTCTTGATGTCGCTTGGCGCATCCGGCGCCAAAACGCAATGCAAGACCCAATCTATGCGCTTGGCGTTAAATGGCAAATGGCGGTCCCGTTCCGGCCCGTTTGCGCCAGATCAATTCACGCGAAGAATGCGGGTGGGCGGCAGCGGGCCGATCGGTCCGTGCGCCCTGAAGAAGGCAAACAGCGCGTCCGCATCGTAACCGCCATATTGCGGCGAGTTGCCCTGTTTGGCGACCGTAAAGCTGTCGCCACCGACGGCGAGGTAATCGTTGAGGGTGACGCGGTAGCCGGTGGACCGCTCGATCGGCCTGCCGTTGAGCGTCATCGTCTCGGCAGCGACGCGCTCGCCGAGCGGTTTTGACGCATCCCAGGTGTAGCTGAACCCGTTCGAGACCTGGAGGATCCGTGGCCGCTTCGGATCGAGCCATTGCTGCTCCAGCATGTCCTTGAGCTGGCTCCCTGTGAGCGTCATGGTGACGAGGCGGTTGCGGAACGGCTGGCTCGCGAAGACATCGCCGAAGGATATAGCGCCATTCTCCTTCGGAACGATGTCGGTGCGGATGCCGCCGGGATTGGTGAGCGCGATGACAGCGCCGCCATCCTTGGCGTCCTTCGTTGCCGCGAGCTGCGCGTCCGCAATGACGTCGCCGAGCGCGCTTTCGCCGGCCTCGTTCGGCACGCGCGACAGCGTCCGCGTCACCGACCCGGCCGGACGACTGGCGATCGGGGCGGCGAGCTTGTCATAGGCCTCGATCAGCGCGGTCTGCTCGGGATCCTTCGGCAGCGAGGCGTTGGCGACGATGACGTTCTCGGCCCTGGCGCTGACGACGTCGCGCGTCGCCGGATCGAGCTTGAGGTCGACCGCGGTGACCAGCGTGCCGTATTTGTCGCCGCTGGTGACGAGCCGCCCGTCGATGTTGCAGACATAAGCGCGATGGGTGTGGCCGCTGACGACGACGTCGACGGCGCGGTCGAACTTTTTGACGATCTCGACGATCGGCCCGGAGATGCCGGGGCAGTCATTGTAGTCGCCGGCCGGCTCGCCGCCTTCATGGATCAGCACCACGATGGCTTCCACGCCGCGTGCCTTCAGTTGCGGCACGAGCGCGTTCACCGTCTCGGCCTCGTCGCGGAATTCGAGACCGGTAATGCCGGCGGGCGAGACGATGCCGGCTGTGCCTTTCAAGGTCAGTCCGATGAAGGCGACGGGGATGCCGTCGAACTCCCTGATCTCGTAGGGCGGCAGCACGCTTCTGCCGGTCGCGGTCTCGACGGTGGAGGCTGCGAGATAGTGGAATTTCGCGCCCGTGAAGGGATGCGGCCCCTGGCAGCCGTCGACCGGATGGCAGCCGCCGTTCTGCATCCGCAGCAGCTCGGCCTTGCCCTCGTCGAACTCGTGATTGCCGACCGAGCTGATCGCAAGCCCCATCATCGAGAGCGACTCGATCGAGGGCTCGTCGTGAAACATCGCCGACAAGAACGGGCTTGCCCCGATCAGGTCGCCGGCGGCAACGAAGATCGTGTTCCGGCGCCCCTCGCGCAATTGCCTGACCAGTGTCGCCATGTACTCGGCCCCGCCGGCCGCCACCATCACCTTCCTGGCTTTGTCCTCAGGATCACCGATGCGGATGCCGCCGGGCGGCGGCTGCAAATTGCCGTGGAAATCGTTGATCGCGAGGATGCGCAGCTCGACGGGGGCTGCGGTTTGGGCCGCAGCGGGCAGGGCAGCGGCGAGGGCGAGGGCGAAAATGGTCAGGCGGAGAAGATGTCGCATGGAACCAAGATTAGACGCTCCGCGCGAAGATTTCACGAAGCATTGTCGTGAATGTGCCGCGCTTCCTCCTTTCCCCTTGTGGGAGAAGGTGGCCGCCTTCGGCGGCCGTCCTAAAGAGGACGCCGAAGCGAAGCTTCGGCTACGGCGCCGGATGAGGGGTTCTATCCGCAGAATAAAATGGAGAGTGAGTTCGCTGAGGCAACCCATCACCCGTCTCGCCGCTGCGCGGCGAGCCACCCTCTCCCACAAGGGGAGAGGAAGAGCCTCACCGCCGTTTCCTGTTCGCGAACGCATTGAACGCAGCGACGGCTTCGTCCGACTTCAGCCGCTCGCCGAACAAATGGCTCTCCTGGTCGATGCGGCGGGTGAGCTCTTCCGGCGGGGCGCGCAGCAATTTGCGCGAGGTCGCAACCGCCTCGCCCGGCAGCTTGCAGATCTCGCGCGCCACCTTGCGGGCCTCGACCTCGGTATGTCCCGACGAGACCACCGTGTTGACGAAGCCTGCAGCGTGGGCTTCCGCGGCAGTGAAGGTCCGTCCCATCACCAGCATCGCAAAGGCGCACTGGTACCCCATCGTGCTCGGCATCAGCAGGCTGGAAGCGCCGACCGGCACGAGCCCGAGATGGATATAGGGCGCGGAGAACGTCGCGGCGGTCGAGGCGAGCACGTAGTCGCAATGGAACAGCATCACGGTGCCCATACCGATCGACGCGCCGTCCACGGCCGCGATGATCGGCTTGACGTTGAGGGCGAGCGAGTAGAGGAAGCGCGCTCCGTCCGTCAGCGTCTCGGAATTCGCCTCCCCGGCTTGCATGAAATCGTCGATATCGTCGCCGGCAGTGAACACGCCGGAGCCGCCGGTGATGATCATGCAGCGGATCTCGGGATTGTTTTGCGCGGTGTCGATCGCGCGGCTCATCTCGCGATACATGTCCTGTGTGATCGCGTTTTTCTTGCTTGGCCGGCGCAAAGTGATCACGCGCGTCGCGCGCTCTTCGGTGACGACTATGTTACCGTTCGGCATGAGTGCCCCCCGCGCCACCGCGGCGCTTGCCTCTGGCGAGTCTCGCTGGCTTCAGCCTACATCATCCCACGGACGTGCCAATGCGCTCGCTCAACCTTTTCGTGGCAATTCCGTGAGACAGGCGCTTGGTGCTTGCGCCATGGCTGCATTTGTCCCGGGAACCGACCTGCCATGGATGGTGCCAACGCATTACTTTACGCGGTATTTCGTGCTGCAACAATCGGCTACAATGTTTCGGTTGAAAAACCGTTGGTTGTGCGGCACGATGTCCTGTCTCGTTTCCATTTGGTCGATTGCTTGATTGATGATTGCCACAACGGGTATTGACGAATCCTCGGTGCACTATCGCGGCTGGCGCGTCGTGCTGGCCTGTTTTCTGATGGCTTTCTTCATGTTCGGCTTCGGCCTCTACGGCCAGGGCGTCTATCTTGCGGAGCTCCAGCACGCGCATGGCTGGCCGGGCACGCTGGTTTCCGCCGCCAGCACTTTCTCGTTTCTACTGACCTCCGTCCTCGTCATCTTCACCGACAATCTCCTGGCCCGCATCGGGCTGAGATCGCTGATCCTGTGCGGTTTGACAGCGCTCGGGGCATCGACGGTGCTGCTGGCGCTGATGCAGACGCCCTGGCAGCTTTATCTCGCCTACGCGCTGATGTCGGTCGGCTGGACCGGCATGGGCACCGTCGTGATCGCAACCGTGCTGAATTCCTGGTTCGAGCGGCGACGTGGGCTCGCGCTCAGCCTTGCGTTCAACGGCGCGACGTGCGGCGGGATCGTCCTCGTGCCGCTGCTGCTGACGCTGACCGGCAGCATCGGCTTCCGCTCGGCCATGCTGGCGGTCACGATGGCGATGGTGGTGCTGGTGTTGCCGGTGGTGGTCATCTTCACCGGCTGGCCGGCCGAGATGTCGCCGGAATCGGGCGGCCGTCCTTCCGGTGGCGGCGCGGCCGCGCCGGCCCATTCGCGCAAGGCGCTGCTCGCCCAGGCGGCGTTCTGGACCATGGTGCTGCCGTTCGCGATCGCATTGCTCGCGCAGATGGGTTTCATCGTCCACCAGGTGACGTTTCTCGAGCCGCTGATCGGCCGCTATGCCGCGGGCCTTGCGGTCACCATCATGGCGGCGATGGCAGTGGTTGGCCGCCTGTCGCTCGGCCTGTTCGTCGACCGGCTCGATCCGCGGCTCGCAAGCGCCGCCTCGATGACGAGCCAGGCGGCGGCGCTGTTCGTCATCGTGCAGAGCACGAGCCCGACGGTGCTGCTGATATGTTGCGCCGTCTACGGCTTCTCGATCGGCAACATGATCACGTTCCCGCCCCTGATCATCCAGCGCGAGATCGGCGCTGGCGCCTTCGCGGCCGCAATGGGACTGGGGACCTCGATCAGCGGCATCGTCAGCGCGTTCGGTCCCGGCATCGTCGGCCTCGTGCGCAGCCTGACCGGCGATTACACGACGGCGTTCGCGATGTGCGTGGTGCTCGATCTCGTGGCGGCCGGGATTGTGCTGTGGCGGCCGGGAGCAAGGGGCGCAGCACGAAGGTCGAGGTAAGTCCGCTAGCTGAGAGTTGGCCGGGAGCGCGCCGCATATTCCGCTGTCGTCCCGGCGAAGGCCGGGACCCATACCGCGTGATCCATCGATGGGGTTCGGATCGCAGTAACGCACGACCGCTTAACTGCCAATCTTCGTCAAACTTCTGCCTGGGGGTATGGGTCCCGGCCGGGACGACACTGAACATGCGGCACGTACATCCTAGCAGCTTACCCCAACAACACCGCATCCGCCGCTGCGACCGACTCCGCGCTCTCCGTCACGGTGCGCTCCAGCGCTGCCGCCTGCACTGTGATGTTCTCGGCGAAAAAGCGGGCGAGCGAAACGTAACGCGGCGCGTCCGTACTTCCGTCCGCCTTCGCGGCGAGCGCTTCGGATGCAAGCATGCAGCCGCCGAGGGTGGCGCCGAATTGCTGGAGATAGGGCGTCGCACCCGCGAGCGCCTCGTTCGGCGCAGAGGCGACACGCTCCAGAAGCCATTTGCTGGTGCGGTGAAGCGCCTCCAGCGCCTCGCACAGCTTTGCACCCGTGGTGCCGAAGGCGGGATCGTTGGAGGCCTCGACCTGCTTGACCGTCGCCGAGAGCTCGGACAGCAGCGCCCACACCGCGGCACCGCCATTGGCCGCGAGCTTGCGCGTGACAAGGTCGATTGCCTGGATGCCGTTGGTGCCCTCGTAGATCGCGGTGATGCGCGCGTCGCGATAGTGCTGCGCCGCGCCGGTCTCCTCGATGAAGCCCATGCCGCCATGCACCTGCACGCCGAGATAGGCGACCTCGTTGCCGACATCGGTGGAATAGGCCTTGGCCATCGGCGTCAGCAGCGCGGCGCGTGCGGCTGCGTCGGCCCGCACCTTTGGATCTTTCGCGCGCGTGGAGACGTCAATCGCAACCGCGGTGGCGTAGCAGATGGTGCGCGCGGCCGCGGTCTGCGCCCGCATCCGCATCAGCATGCGCTTGACGTCGGGATGCACGAAAATCACCTCGGAGCCTTCGCCCTTGCTGCCGACCGCGCGGCCCTGCTTGCGCTCCTGCGCATAAGCGAGGGCCTGCTGATAGGCGCGATCGGCGACACCGACGCCCTCCAGCCCCACGCCGAGGCGAGCCTGGTTCATCATCGTGAACATGCAGCGCATGCCCTGGTTCTCTTCGCCGACCAGGAAGCCGATTGCGCCGCCGTGATCGCCCATGGTCATGGTGCAGGTCGGAGATGCATGCATGCCGAGCTTGTGCTCGACGCCGCTTGCGAAGATGTCGTTGCGCGCGCCGAGCGAACCGTCGGCATTGACCATGAACTTGGGCACCAGGAAGAGCGAGATTCCCTTGGTGCCGGCCGGCGCATCCGGCAGCCGCGCGAGCACGAAATGCACGATGTTGTCGGTCATGTCGTGTTCGCCATAGGTGATGAAGATCTTCGTCCCCTTGATGCGATAGGTGCCGTCGGCCTGCCGTTCGGCGCGGGTGCGCAACGCGCCGACGTCGGAGCCGGCCTGCGGCTCGGTCAGCTGCATGGTGCCGGTCCATTCGCCGGAGACGAGCTTTTCGAGATAGATTTTCTTCAGCTCGTCGCTGCCATGCACGTCCAGCGCCTCCATTGCCGACGCCGTCAGCAGCGGACAGAGGCCGAAGGCAACGTTGGAGGCGCTCCAGATCTCGGTGCAGGCCGCGTTGATCGCGAGCGGCAGGCCCTGGCCGCCAAAATCTTCCGGACCGGACACCGCGTTCCAGCCGCCCTCGGTCCAGCGCTTGTAGGCATCGGGCCAGCCCGGCGCGGTCGTGACCTTGCCGTCGTCGAGCTTGATGCCGTGCTCGTCGCCGACCCGGTTGAGCGGCGCCAGCACGTCCGAAGCGAACTTGCCGGCTTCCTCCAGCACGGCCGCAACGATCTCGGCGTCGAAATCGCCGTAATGACCGGCCTCCAGGGCGGCCTTCAGGCCGGCGCCATGGTTGAGCGACAGCAGCATGTCATTAATCGGCGCGCGGTAGGTCATGGCTCACTCCCGTGGATAGTCTTGGCGCCGTATTCCCATGAAACGCCGGAGGTCTCAACTGCTGGGACGGCAGGGGAGCGCTCCAGCACGGAACGGCGCCATCGCCGGGTCATAATAGAATGTGGCGCGGCCGGTCGCGGGGCTGTGGTATTTTGCCCCCCAAGCGGTTGAAATGCCGCGCCGCTCCCTATAGACCGGCTGCGACTGGAGGGAATCCGCGGTAGCCGGTTCTTCCACCGTTCCGTCAGTCACGTGTTGGGGCGTAGCCAAGCGGTAAGGCAGCGGATTTTGATTCCGCCATTCGGAGGTTCGATCCCTCCCGCCCCAGCCAGCAATTAAGCTGCTGGGTTTGTTACGTTAGCAGCTCTATTAGCGCCAAGCTTTTGGGCACATTTGGAAATGGAGCTTCTGATGCTCGGTCGAGAATCGAACTAATCGGCGTTGTGCATCCCATCGACCATGCTGGCTTATCTCCGTGGCTTTCATCCCAACATATCCCGCAGGGAGGCTACTCCGGCAGGTCTGTTACGCGCTCATCGTAGAATAGCGTATTACGGCGCACAAATCGGACAAACAGTCGAGATGATGCGCTTTTGCGCAACTTCGGCCTGCCTGTCTTTTCCTGGTGCTCCGCTTCGTAGCGGCCGAGCCGAGGAGATCAGCCATCGCCTCATGCTGCTTGCGACCTTGTTGCGCATCAATGAATGAACTGGCGGACTCGAAAGCTGCGGAGTCGTCTGGAGCTGTCACAGGCGCTGGGAGGTTAGTAGTCGCCCAGATCGCCGAGCAATGAGGCGGCCAGGCCTTCTTCGGCGATAGAGACTTGATGATGTTGCATGGCCTTCGTCAACGCCGGATCCCAAACCGCGTCGACCACCTTGCCCGCAAGGGGAGCTGCGATGGCCGAGGCCGACCGGAGGGCAGCCTCGTAATCCTCCGCACGGAAACGCCACGGTTGCACGCCGTGTTCCCGCATGACGTGATTGGCGATGCGCAGTCCCGGCCAGTCGAAATCGCCATGATATCGAAGTCGCGCGCCGGCGGACGCAAGTTGAGATAGGATGCATCGCTGCGCGGCGGCCGGCATGCCATCCGTGCAGACCATCGGAGCGCAATCGGCGCCCCAGCGGTCGGCAGCGATCGAAAGCAAATTTGCATTCTCGCAGACATATACTTCCCGCCCGGCGACGTTCCATACGGGCGATGAACGCAGCAAGACACGCAGCGACGCGTACGCCGGCTCTCCCGGCGGCCTTCCGTAGCTTTCCGTTTCGCTCGTGGGAAGATTCAGAAAGAGGGCAGGGCGTGCCAATTCATTAACGAGGACGCCCACCTTCGCCCAGATGTCGCGCTCCCGTTCTCCGTTTTGTCTCTCTTCGTCCGGGCTCTCCTCCATGGAGTCATCGTAGGTTCGCGGGATGGCCTGGCGGCAGACAGCCATCACGATGGTCGCTGTTGCCCGTCCGCTATCCAGCGCATGGGCATCGCCCAACACCTCGGCAGCCAATTGCGAGCGTGTGATGCCGTTTGCCGGCAGGCGTTGCAGGACCGCTTCAGCACGGCGACATAATCGGCTCGCTGCCGAAGGCTCTCGTTTGGCGAGGCGTTTGAGCAGGCCCAAGCCTGCCGGATTCTCGAGCAATCCGACGAGTCCGGAGTGATTGCAGCCCCTTATCACATCCGACCAAAGGGTTTGTGATTGAAACCGCTCGCAGGCGAGGTTGGCAATCGGGCCGTCAAGCCGCTCAAGCGCGTCGCGCAGGGAGGAAGCGATGCCAGAATTCCGGAAGGCGGCATCGACCATGCGAACATCGATTCGCATCGAATTAGCGTAATGCTGCGGACGACCCAGTACCGAAGCCAGCGCAGCGTGCTCCGACGCCGTCAAATCGCCGATCCGGAAACTCTCGACCACGCCATTCAGCGGCGCTCGCTCGAAGCGCCGACGTAGACGCTTGCGCAGGGACGCGAGATGATCGCCGCCGAGCAGACGTCGAAGACGTTCTTCGGCCGCATCGGTCATGCCGGCGCAAACCTGCGGTCAGGATCGGCTTCCGGCATCTTTGCCTTTCCATCCCAGGTCCAGCGCGAGACGAACACTGCATCGATGCCTTCCCGACGCTGCAACTGACAGATCGATACGCCGGGCAGTTCGGCGTAGCAGGCCCATTCTCGCTCGCTGGTAATTACGAAATCCAGATCGAACTCCCGGATGAGGCCCATACAATGAGCGCGCGCGGTATCGTCAATTCCAGCAAAGGCTTCGTCGAGCAGAATCAACCTCGGTGCTATGGCATAGCTGCCCTGGCTGTAGAAACTGGCAACAGCGGCAAACAAAGGCACGGTAAGGCCGAGCGCCCGCTCCCCGCTGGAGGCCGGACCGGAAAGCTTGCGCCATTGGCCGTCCTGCCAGCGTTCGACGCGGAATCTGTGCCAGCGTCGATAATCGAGCGCACGGGAGAGCTTGTCTAACAGGCTGCCCCCATCCGCTTCGACGAGCTCGCGCTCGGCGGCGATGCGCTGCTGCAACATCGCGCCGACGACCCGACGGTCCTCGGACGACCACAGGTCAGCGTTGGTATTGAGGAGACGTTTGCGCGCGGCTTCCAAGCCGACCGGGGCGCCTTCTTCTTCCGACAGGGGCTGCCATAATAGACGAAAGCGAACGCCCGTCGATGTTGGCCGACTGTGCAGTTCCTTGTTGATCGCATCGCGCTGCGCCTCCGCCGTCTGCAGCAGACGCTGGATTTCGGAGGCGATTTCTGCCTGAAGGTGATTTTCCAGCACGGCGCGCTCGTTGGCGTTCAACAGCTCAGTGCGCTGGTCGATCTCTGCCACAAGGCGCGTAGCAAGGCGGTCCGGGCGTTCGGATCGATTCTGGTAGATGACGTTTACGATGAGCCCCCAATCGCTCTGTTCGGCAAGCACCTGATGACCGAGCGCGCTGAGGGAACGTTGCAGTTCGGTAAAGTCTTCGCCGATCTGCCGCTGGACGCGCGTCCACGCCTCATCGTCGTCCTTCACGGCGGATAGGGCCTGTTCGGCGCGGCGGGCCAGCGTCAGCGCCGGATCTATCGTCCAGGGGCTGCTCGCGTCCGGTACCTCCAGGCCTGGCAATGCGGCCGACAGCAGACCGGCCAAGGTAAATTGCCGGAACTTCGAAATGGCTTGCGCACGCGCTTCGCTGCCGCGCTCAAACGCCGTATTGGCGGTCGCGTATTGCTCGTCGGCGACGGCGCGCGCCTCGCCGGCCTTTTGCAAGGCCGTCCCTGCCTTCTTCCATTCGGCCTCGCACCGTTCGACACCGGCGCGGGCCTCGCTCAGCTTCTGCTGCAACTCCTCGACCTTTGCACCTACTGCTTCGCGCAATACAATAAGTCGGGATGACGCTTCTTCCGCCTCGATGCGAGCTGTCCCGAGCTGCTCTTGATGCCTCTTCGCATCGTCAAGCAATTCAGCTTCGCGGGCGCGTTGCCTTTGCAGGTCCACGAGCGCCAGGCGCAGCTCATGGATGGTTTGCGTGAGCCGGATCTGCGCGTCCTGATAGTTGTTCAGGGCCGCTTCGATCGCAGGTAGGGCGGCAGGTGATATTGGCAAACGCAGATCGCTAGCGTCGGCGGCAAGCCGTTCACGCTCCCTCCGCAGGTTTTCTTCAGCTTCCCGGTACTGAGCGTCGGCCTCGCCCAACCGGTCGCGGGCAAGTTGTGCCTCGCGGGCGGCAGCGGCGCCGGTGAGATGGGCTTCTCGAAGGACATCATCGGTCGGAGCCAGGCGCCATTCGGCGTCTGCCTCGTGCTGATCGTTGGCGAGTTGCTCGGTCTTCGCCTGCATGGCCACGAGTTCACGGCCGATTGTCACAAATCTCTCGGCAATCTCGGCCAGCCGCCGCTTACGGGCGGCCGCACGAGCGGCGGATCCGATATAGACCGCCGCGGATTTGTCCCAAGCGCCTGCCAGACTGCCAAGGCGGAATCGGCCGTCGGGAGCAACCCAGACTTCACTTTCGGTAAGATCGTGGTCGCTGCAGGCGATTGCCGCCAGCACACGCTCCACAACATCAGCCGACACGGTGCTGTGGTCCGGTGGGGTAACCTGCAACCAGTTGACAAGCGAGGTCGGATGCGGTCGTCGCTCCAAGATTTGCTCATCGTGCAGCACGGAGCCGCCCTCTCCAGTTTGCAACCGGCCATCGGGCGAAACCCAGGCATCGAGCAGGCCGGCAGCTTCCAGCGCAGCTTCAAGGCCGGCCCGTTGCGGACCAGTTACCGCATCGCGAAAGTCCACCAATTGCCAGAGCGGCGCGCCGGTACGGGCAGCCCTCGCATCGGAGCTTCGCGTGTAAGGTGCGGGGGGCACAGTGTCGATACCGGCTTCGAGATAGCCACGCTCGTCTTCGAGGGTCTTGCGCTCAGCCTCCAGCGCTTGGCGTTCGCCGTCGAGCGTGACGCGACGTTGTGCAAGCCGCTGATTGGCTTGCAACTGGGCTGCCTGCAGCAAATGACGCGTCGGATTGTCTCCATCCAGGGCCATGACCCAGTCACCCAAGGCTGACAACGCCGCAAGACGATCGTCGGAACCGACCTCGAGTTGCTTCAGGTCGGCGAAGAATCGGTCCCAGGCCTCGATGAGATCGGTGCCCTTGCGCTCAACGTCGGCATCCGCCAGCTCACGTTGGTGAGCTGCGGCTTCGACTGCAGCCTGTCTATCGCTACGTGCGCGCAGACGTTGCGCGTGCTCGACCTCGATGAGCGCCATATCGGCGTGGCGCTGGCGGAGCAGCGCGATCTGCTCGCGTCGTCTGGTGACCAATTCCTGCAGCGCGGCCGATGCACCGTCGAACGCCTTTTGCGTCAGCTCGACCAGCGCATCTGTCGCGAACGTTGACAGCGGGTTCTCCGCGTGGAAGTTGGCGATGCCGGCCGATCCGGCATGGGCTGTGCTAACCTGACGCAATGCGGTCATCCTGCGTTCGGCCGCGAGTGCGCGTTGACTGGCGAGTTCTGTATCCCTCGCGCTGCGCTCCGATCGTCTGGCCGACTCCTCAAGGGTTGAAGCTGCTCCCTCCGCTGCGCGTCCACGCGCCTCGGCTTCCTTCACGGCCAATTCGAGGAGGTTGGCATCTTCCATCGCCGGGCCGCTACGCAGCGCTTCGAGGCGGGCGCGTTCGCTGGCCAGCGCGACCTCCGTCTCATGATGTGCGGTCCGGGCTTTCGCCTCCTCGCTCCTTGCGTTCTCAAGCCGGACTTGAGCCTCGCTGCGCGCTCGGCTGGCGCTGTCGAATTCAGTCTGGGCCTGACGCAGCGCGCGCGCTTGCCGGCGGCTCTGCGTTCCGGCGTAAATGCGATAGCGTTGGTCGAATTGCACAATGGCCTTGGCCAGTGCCTGGTATTCTTCAAGCTGACGGCGGTCCTCCTCGAGTTGGCCGAGCGCTTCGGCCACATCGCCGAGCAACTCCGGCGCGAGTGGCGGCAAGGCCTCAGTCAGTGCGTTCGAGAGCGCGGTTTCATCCGGCTTCCTGGAAAGTTGCGGCTGCCGCAACTGGATAAGGGTGTCCATCAATGCATCGTAACGCTTGGCGCCGAGGTGAAACAGCCGTTCGTCGACCGCGCGACGATAGCTGGTCGCGGTGTCGAAAACCTGGCCATGGCTATGGAGCGCGTCGCGAAGGCGTTGCCTGGTCAATACGACGCGCTGGTCGCTCATCAACCAGAGGTCTTGATTGATGCGCGGCGCCTGCTCTGCTTCCTCGATCAGGAAGAACCAGCTTTCCACCTGCGGGCGGGCGGCGACCGCGGAAAGCCCGACCCCGAGCGACAGATATCGTGGCGTGCCGTCGTCGGCGAGGCGGCCGAATTCGATCCACGCATAGCCATTGCGACGATCGTGGCTGTTCATCAGGAGATTCCAGGCCATCCTCTTGCCGCTGTCCCCATCGGGTTCGATGCGCGATGGCTTGACCTGCGCGTCGAGCAGGAAGGGCAGGGTCAACGACAGCACCTTCGACTTGCCGGTGCCGTTATTGCCGCGCAAAAGCAGATGGCCGTCGCGGAACCAGAATTCTTCACTGTCGTAATGAAACAGCTCCACGACACCGAGCCGTAACGGTTGCCAGCGCGGTTGCGCGGGAATTGGCAGATCCGGCCTCTTGTGCGGTGGCGAAAGCAAGGCCGACATCGTCTTCAACTGGAAAAGAGAGAGTTGGAGGCCGGGATTGGCATCTCCGGTGTTTCCTGGCGGATTTCGGCCTCGCCCAGTGCGAAACGCGCGAGCGCCGGAAGCGGCAGGATGGAGTCTCCGCTCCTGACAATTAGCTGGAGCTTCTCAAGACGCCCTATGGCAATCTTCGTGAGCTCGCGTTCGGCACCTGATTCACGTGCCGATTTCCGCCAATAGCGGCCATATCGGCTCTTGGCGTCACGCAGGAAGTCGACGATATCGTGCTCGCGCTTGACGAAGGGCTGCCTTCGGCCGGCGGTATCGATCTGCTGCCTGTAGTCCGTGGCGAGATATTCTGCAGCCAGCAATGTCACATGCGCATCGGTGCCTTCGGCAGGCATTGCGACATCCGTTAGCGTGCCTGTTTCATCGACGAGGGCCAGCCCCTCGGCTCGCTGCTCCGCGACCAAGCCTGTCGCGTCGCACAGACGGGCGGCCATCGCCCCGCGTTGGTTTATGAAATAGGAACGGGCCTCCGGGTTCAAGTCTTCAAGGTAAACCACCGGATCGTCGAGGAGACGACGCGCGATCTGGTGTCTCAACGCCGTGCGCTGACCTTCATCGCTGTCCGCGACGTGCTCATCGAGCAGGGTGTGCATTCGCTGGTCCAGTGTGTCGGGCGCCTCTTCGGCGGGCCAGGTCGACGGGCCCCGCACGGCCGCCAGCATGCCGGCGAGCGCTGGCCGATGCACGTCGTAGAGCGCATCTGCCTGATCGCCTCCACCCTGCACGAAGGCATCCTCATCGCCGGCAACACGCTGTAGTACGCCCAGGCTCAACAAGGTACGGCATATTATTACCAGTTCGCGCCGCTCGTGGTGGGAGCCGAGCGTGAAGTTGAAGCCGAGTGACGTCAGTCCCGGTTCGGCGGCAAGACCGAGCAATCTTTCTCCCAGAATGCGAAGCGTGACTTGGGGGTCGGCGCGCTCGAGCACCGCGCAGGCAAGGCAGAGCAGCACATACTTGCGGCGATCGTAATCGGGCAGGCCCCGGGTGGAGTTGTTGAGATCGGCGGGCCGCTTGTAGAGGCGCGCGCCCTCCCGTCCGATCTGCAACGGCCATCCGGTTTCGCGGGTAAACCACTCTTGCAGGGCGTTTGCCTGGCGGCGTACGGCAATGAAGTCTTCATGCATCGGGCTCATCAACGGCGTCATCAACAAGGCGCGGAGGGCGCTGCGAAATTCTTCACGCTGGAACTGGCGCTGCTGCTGGCCGATGCTGCGGCTGTCCCTGGGTCTCTGACGACTTGTCTTCATTGCACGTCTTGTGTCGATGTGATTGTGATTACGTGGTCGCGCCCGCCGAAAATGCCCCGCGGCGTATTGATCTCGGCATAACTGTCCGGAGGAAGCGGCTTCAGATGAATGTGCAATAGACCGTCACCTGTCGGCCGTTCGGCTACGGATTCCGGACCAGCCTGTTCGGACAGGGCTTCGCCAAGCAGTCCCAGGAACAGGCTGAAGGCGTGCGTGTCGAGTTCGCCCAGGTTGGAGAGATGCGTTGGTAGTCCGGTCGCCAGACGCTTGCGAGCCGCCTCGACCTGCTGAGATTCTTGCGCGAGTTCGCGCGCCAGGCGCGCGCGGGCCTCCGTACGGTCCCGCACGCGCGGCAGAGGCCCTCTTGGAGCGGCTTCGCCATATTCGCGCAAGCGGGGGTGAATCACCAAGGGCGAGGCGTCGGCCCAGCGTGTGGTGGCCGGCACGTCCATTCCCGCATCGATGTCGAGCGAGAAATGCCGCGCGGGATTCAGCGCAAAGGCGGCGCGGGCAAGCCGATGGGCCTCGTTGTCGTCGGCGCAGGCGGCAAACCAGCCCGCCAGAACGCGGAAGTCGGCCGAGCGATCGCTGCGGCCGCTTCGCCGTTCGTTGAGTGCCGCGATGGCGGCCAGAAGCTGCGGAATGGCCGATCGTGCCCTCGCTCGCAACAACTCGGCTTGAGATGGTTCGTGGCTGGAGCGGAAGAACCAGCCACGCAGCCCTCTCCAGCGCTCGCGCCACGCGTCCCTGTAACGGGCTTGCGCGTCGATCTGATCCTGGATCTCGCCTGGAGCGGCATCGCGCCCTTCGCGCGCGGCGACCTGTTGCAGCATGGCATCGATCCTGGGCTCAAGAGCATGGATCAAGCCGGCGATCGTGTCGGACCGGCGCACCAGATCGCCGATGAAGCGCTCCAGATAATCGATGAGTTGTCGCTTGTAGTTCAGCACTGCACCGGCCTGGGCCTGCTGCAGCTCAATGCTGCGTGCAACGCCGGCCATGAACGCCTGTGCATTCTCGGCAAGTCCTTCGAAAACGCGGACGAGGTCCCGAAGCGTTTCATGGACCTTGGCCGCATCCGGCTCGGTCTCGGCAGCCAGCGCCCGCAGGGCTTCGAGCCGGCTTGCGATGTCTTCGAGGGCTACGCTTTGCAGTTCGGCGCGGCGCTCCAGCGTCTGCACGAAAAGCGCCAGCGCCGATTCTACGGCTTCGCCGCCTTGCGAGAGCCGATAGAGATAGCGGGCACGGTAGAAATCACTGAGACTGGACACCCGCGCAGTGTCAGGATGCGACTCCAGATTACCCCAAGCGGTGAGCTGGGTCAGCGCGGCATTGACTTCTTCAATCTCGGGGAGCTTGGCTGGCCATCGAGCTTCGGCAAGCACTTCGTCCGGTCTTAGCTGCAGCCGGTACTGCCGCTTGGCTGCGGCGAAAACGTCCATGATGCAGCGATAAAAGTCCGCCTTTTCGGCGCTGACGTGCCTGAAAAGTTCGGCTGAATCGCTTACGGCTTGCATAGGCGATCCTCTCGATATTCCGACGGAGATCCGCAACTTGCACGATAGGCTAGTACCCGGAATCAGAGCTCAGTGATACGGCGGCCTTTGGACGAAAGGTGGACTTCTCTCGCTTCGGTAGGCCTCCGATCTTGAATTGCGACTCACGCTTTAAGAAAAGGAAGTACTAGTCTATTTTCCCACCCGCTGCAGCCTGCAGTGCTATCTCGGCCCTCGAAATACACCTGATTCATAAAATCCCAGATAGCCATTGGTTGTCCTTCGTCGGTGTCCCTGATCTCTTCGTGCACGAGCGGCGAAACCCTTCGTCGGCATCGCGGCGGTCGCCATCCGGCGCCGCTGGGTCGAATGACAACAGTTGTCGCTGTGAGGGCAACACGGAGTTTCGAAAGCGTCCGTCGCGGGCGACATCGGTTGGCAGGCTTGAAAAAGTTCCCTATTTGTTCTCTCCGGTCGATGCCTTCATTCTTGATTCTTCCAATTTGCCTACTTAAAGAGGCGTTTCCGTCAATACTTGATAGACTAACTTCTATAGAAGGCATTGCATCTGCCAGCTATAATAGGTAAATATGGTCGAAATAGTAGAATTGACTATTATAGGCTGCAAACATGGACCTTATCGAACTCGGTGAGCGTGTTAAGGCGGCCCGTAAATCCAAGGGATGGTCGCAGACCAAGCTGGCACAAGCTGCGGGCATCAGCCGTGCGCGCCTGGAGGCGCTTGAGAATGCGCGCCTTGCGGAAATGGGTATCAAACATCTGCTTCGCATCTTGAACGCGTTGGATCTCGACCTGCGGTTGACGCAGTTTAATCGCGGTCGCCCAACACTTGAGGATCTGGCAGCGGAGGAGACTCGCTAATGCTCCGCGTCTGGACTGATCAGCATTCCGCTGGACATCTGGACCGCCATGGACCGCGCGGGACAGCTTTCGTCTACACGCCCAACGTGGCAGCCGAACGTGCAGTCTCGATCACCATGCCGGTGCGAACAGCATCCTGGAATACGCAACATGGTCTCGCGCCGATATTCGACATGAATCTCCCGGAGGGGGCGCTCCGGGCATACCTTATGCGAAGTTTTGCCAAGGCGACCGGAACGTTTGATGATTTCGATTTGCTGGCAGTCGTTGGACGAACCCAGATCGGGCGCATCCGTTACTCTGATCTCGATGCCGAGCTAAATGAGGACGTTCCATTCCAATCGATCGACGAGATCCTCAGCGCAAAGCGCGGTGGCGAGTTGTTCGCTTACCTGCTAGAGAAGTTCGCGGTCCATTCAGGACTTTCGGGCATCCAGCCCAAGGTGATGATCCGCGCTGCCGACGACGCGGGAATAGGTGCAGGTGATCGCCAGTCTCAGAGTTTTCGCAGCGCTACGCACATCGTAAAGTTCTGGGACCCGAACGAATATCCCGAGCTTGCTGCCAACGAACATTTCTGCCTGTCGGCCGCAAAGGCCATAGGATTGACTGTTCCGGATTTCCAGCTTTCGGACAGCGGTGCCGCCATCGTTGTGAAGCGGTTCGATCTGCGGCTTGATGGCACCTATCTGGGCTACGAGGACTTTTGCGTCCTCAACGGTGTACCCACTACCGAGAAATACAACGGTGGCTACGAAACACGCTTATTCAAGCGTGCCCGCGAATTCATTGATCCGGCCGGACACCGCAACGCGCTAGAGGATCTGTTCAAGCTGTTCGTCCTAAATTGTGCACTTCGCAATGGTGACGCACATCTGAAAAACTTCGGTGTCATCTATGAAGATGTCACTGGTCCCGCACGTCTTGCGCCGATCTATGATCTCGTCAGCACGGTACCCTATTTGCCGAAGGACGGCATGGCGCTCACATTGAATGGTTCCACCAACTGGCCAGAGCGCAAAGCGTTGGTGCGTCTTGGTCAAACCCGCTGCGATCTTTCCCTGCAGGCGATCAATAAGATCATTGAGCAGGCCGCGGACGTTCTGGCGAAGCTGTCACCGGAAGTGACGAAGTATTTCAATGAGAATTCGGTTCATCGCGAGATTGGAGGAAAACTTCTCGCGGCCTGGCAGACAGGCATTCGAGAAAGTCTTGGCTTTCCGAGAGCGGCGCTCGTGTAGCGAGCCAAAGCTTGGCTTCCAGCGGTGGGTTCAATCCGCGGTGGATTATGATCTCGCCGGGGGTGTGTAGCGATTGGCCAGGAGCTAGGATCGGCTATCAAAATCGCCGAAAGACGCCCCTCTTGAACCTTGAACGGAAGGTGCGTCGATGAGATCGATGCACCGTAGCTGCGAGCCCGCCCGTGAAATCGAACAAAGAAGCCAAGCTTTCTCGCACCCACGTACCCGTTGGTCTATCACCGGCCGATTGGCAGCGCGGTTTGCGCCGCCAGTTTGGCCGCGAGCAATCGTTCGTGCTGGAAAATCTCGGCAGCGAGCCGTTCTTCTCCGAGTTTCGGGTCACCAATCCCAATTCGGAAATCGAGTTACCGCGTGGCGGTACGCGGCCTGGGACCAGGAGGGAACTTCTGCTCCGGCCCCGACTACGCAACAAATGAGCTGGGGACTTGCAAGCATCTCGAGTTCGCGCTCGCCCAATTGGAGAAAAAGCGAGGCGCGAAAGCGGCGTTCGCACGCGGCTACCAGCCGCAATTTTCCGAGCTCTACTTGCGCAATGCAGGCCAGCGCCGCGTGCATTTCCGTGCCGGGACGGATTGCCTGCAGGCGGTGAGGATGGCCGCCGATCGCTTGTTCGATATGAAGCGTGATGGAATCCTCGCAGACAACCGGCCGGACGAGCTCAAACGCTTCATGACCTTGGTGTCGGAGAGCGGTCACGAGCTTCGTGCCTATGACGATGCCCTCGATTTCATTGCGGGAAGGCAGGACGCCGATCGCCGAGCGTCGAAGCCCGATCGATTGTTCCCACGCGGTGCCGCCGACCTCAAGCTGCGAAGACTCCTGAAGGTAGCGCTTTATCCCTATCAGGCCGAGGGCGCGCTGTTTGCGGTTAGGGCCGGTCGGGCGTTGATCGGCGACGATATGGGATTGGGCAAGACGATACAGGCAATCGCCGCGACGGAAATACTGGCCCGCCACTTCGGCGTATCGAGAGTCCTGGTGATTTGCCCGACATCGCTCAAATACCAATGGCAGAGCGAAATAGCGCGCTTTTCCGGGCGGCGAGGCAAGCGCGCGGCGCGCGTCATAGGAGGCGGGCGAGCGCAACGGTAGAACGACTATGGAATCGACGACTTCTGCAAGATCACGAACTATGAGAAGCTGCAGTCCGATCTCGACTTGATCACCGCCTGGGCGCCTGAACTGGTCATCGTCGACGAAGCGCAGCGGGTAAAAAATTGGAACACGATTGCGGCGCGAGCGTTGAAGCGCATCGACAGTCCATACGCGATCGTTCTGACCGGAACGCCCTTGGAGAACAAGCTGGAAGAATTGATCTCGATCGTGCCGGCTGGGCCCGACCTGAAAACTCTTGCACGAACATCAAGTCAGGGACGAAGCCGGCCGCGTCACCGGTTACAGGGGGCTGGAGAAGATCGGCCAAACCTTGGCGCCCATCATGATTCGCCGCCGAAAGTCGGAGGTGTTGCGGCAATTGCCCAGCCGGACGGACCAGAATGTGCTGGTACCAATGACTGAGCCGTAAAAGCGACTGGAGGCGCGTGGGATCGGCTATGTGAGTTTCCATGGTGGCGTGCCGTCGGAGAAGCGGCCGGAGCTCATCGGCCGTTTTCGCGACGATCCCGCCTGTCGCGTTTTCCTGTCTACGGATGCCGGCAGTACCGGCCTCAATTTGCAGCATGCGTCGACGCTGGTGAACATGGATCTGCCATGGAATCCGGCCGTGCTCGAACAACGCATCGCACGCGTCCATCGGCTCGGCCAGGGGCGTCAGGTTCAGGTCGTCAATTTCGTTGCGAAAGGCTCGATCGAAGAGGGCATGCTTTCGGTGTTGGCGTTCAAGCGCTCGTTATCGGAAGGAATCCTCGACGGTGGCAATGGCGAGATTTCACTTGGCGGATCGCGGCTCGTTTCCTGAAGGATGTGGAGAGTGTCACGGGAACGATGGGGGCAGGCGAAACCATTTCCCCTGCCGAAGAGAGGGGAGGTGTCGACGGCGCCGTCAACGAGCAATCAGCCGACGAAGATCCAGTTGCCGGCGCTGACGATGTGGCGGTCGCGCCGGCCGGCGAAATGGGGCAAGTGTTGCGCGATGCGCCTCCCGATCCGTGGCAGGTGCTGCTGCAGATGGGGGTACAGTTCATTGGCGCCCTTGCTGCCTCGTCCGGCTCCGGCCCCGCCGCACAATCATGGATCGAGCGTGATCCACGCACGGGCGCGGAGAATCTTAAGCTTCCGTTGCCGTCACCGGAGATGGCGAGGCAACTGGCCGATGTGCTCTCGGCAGTAGCCAAGAGTTTGCGTGGAAGGTAGCTCAGATCCGTCATGGAGCGCGGTCTTCACGTTTGGAAACGGCTGCCAACCTATTGAGATTGTTGAAGCGTGTTTTGACCGCTTCTTCCAAACGCGCCTTGAAATCATTGAATAATCAAACTGATTTTGATTCCGCCATTCGGAGGTTCGATCCCTCCCGCCCCAGCCAGCACTTTAGCTGCTGAGTTCCCGGTTCAAGCCGCATGCCGGCCTGCTCGCAGCCGCTGGAGCGCGTGTCCGACCATCAAGCGCGTCGACAGAGAGGGTGAATGCACTGCAAGGCAGGCGTGCGGAAATACCGAACCATATGATTTCTTCTCTAATCGTTTCAGCCGTGCCGCCGGACACGGCATCCAGCGCGCCTGTCACCATGTTGCTCTGATGGATTGACCACCTATGATTTTGCCTCTTTGTGGCTTTCCGCCCCTGGTTTCGGTCACGATCTGCTCGAGCACCGGCAGACGGCCTGAACCGGCTGCTTGTGTTCGCCAGCGCAGCGCGCCATGCGCGGCCGCTATCGTTCAAAACCATCGAGGCGGTTACGTCCGTGAGGCTGCCACCGGCAGCTGATCGGCACGGTGTTTGGTTCGTGGGATGGATGACTATCGTGATCTTGTAGGGGCTGGCCTTGCGCTGTTCTGCGCCGGAATGATGTTGGTGGCCGGCCACCTTTTCATCGAGTGGCAGGCCAAGCGTGCCGATGCAGGTATCAAGATCGAGCCGTCAAGACGCGGAGGCTCGCCTTTGCCAAGCATCTCAAGCAGTTCGCCATCAATAGGGATCGTGATCGAGCTCCCGACGGAGGTTAGGCGGAAGCGGCCTGCGTAAACTGTCTTGCGCTACTGTGCCCATTGAACGCCGCGCCCGCTCGGTGTGCGAAGCCCGTTAGATCGCGCGTAACCCTTCCTTGGGCATTTCCCGGGACAGCATATCGATATCGCTCTGCTCCAGTGTCTCCTTATCCAACAATTTCGTCGCGGCGCGGTCCAGCACCGGCCGCCGCGTGTTCAGGATGCCCTGGGCGCGTTGGAAGACCTGGTCGACAATGGCTTTCACCTCGTGGTCGACTGCGGCTGCAGTTTCCTCCGCGTAGTCGCGCTCGCGAACCGGATAGGGGCGTTCGGTGCCCGCAAGGAAGTTGCCGGGATCGCGCTCATAGGCCACGCTGCCAAGTCTCTCGGACATTCCGTAACGCGTCACCATGCTGCGGGCGATGTCGGTGACGCGGCGCAGATCGTCGGCCGCACCAGTGGACAAATGCCCGAACACGATCAGTTCCGCGGCGCGGCCACCGAGCAGCACCGCCATCTTGTTCTCCAACTCCTCCTTCGTCATCAGGAAGCGGTCTTCGATCGGCCGCTGAATGGTATAGCCAAGCGCGCCCACGCCGCGCGGGATGATGGAGATCTTGTGCACGGGATCGACCCCCGGCAGTGAGAGCGCGACAATGGCGTGCCCCAACTCGTGATAGGCGACGATCTCGCGTTCCCTTGCATTGAGCAGGCGGTTGCGCTTTTCGAGGCCTGCGACCATGCGCTCCACCGCGTTGTTGAAGTCGCTCATGCTGACTGCGTCGGCCCCGCGGCGGGTCGCCAGAAGCGCGGCTTCATTGACGAGATTGGCGAGGTCGGCGCCAGTGAATCCCGGCGTCAAGGCAGCGACGGCGTCTGCCTCGACATCCGCGGCGAGGCGCACTTTCTTCATGTGAACCTCGAGGATCTCTACGCGCCCCTTCTTGTCGGGCCGGTCGACCAGCACCTGCCGGTCGAAGCGGCCGGCGCGAAGCAGGGCGGGATCGAGAATTTCCGGCCGGTTGGTGGCGGCGAGGATGACGAGCCCCGAGCGTGCATCGAAGCCGTCAAGTTCGACCAGCAGCTGATTGAGCGTTTGTTCCTTCTCGTCGTGGCCGCCGGCGAAAGGGCCGATGCCGCGGGCGCGGCCGAGGGCGTCGAGCTCGTCGATGAAGATGATCGCCGGCGCCTTTTCGTGCGCCTGCTGGAACAGGTCCCGCACCCGCGCTGCGCCGACACCGACGAACATCTCGACGAACTCCGAACCCGAAATCGAGAAGAACGGCACCCTGGCCTCGCCAGCGACGGCCTTGGCCAGCAAGGTCTTGCCTGTGCCCGGCGGGCCAACGAGCAGCACGCCTTTCGGCATGCGGCCGCCAAGCCGGCCATAATCAGTGGGATTCTTCAGAAAATCGACGACCTCGCGAAGCTCGTCCTTGGCTTCGTCGACCCCGGCGACGTCGGCAAAGGTGACACCCGTATTGGACTCGACATAGATCTTGGCCTTGCTCTTGCCGATCGCCATGAGCCCGCCGCCAATCCCGCCGCCTTCCGCCATGCGCCGGCCGATGTACCACCAGAGCCCGAAGAACAGCAGCACGGGCATGACCCACGACAACAGGTCGCGAAGGAACGTGCTCTCGATCTGCCCGGTAAAGCGGACGTTGTATTTCTCCAGCTCCTGCGCAACCTCCTGGTCGACGCGCGTGGTGATGAATTGCTTCTGGCCGCCCGGCAGCGGCTCCTTCAGCGTGCCTTGCAGGGTGCGATCGGAGATGCCGACGGCATCGACTTTGCCCTGACGCAGCAACTGCTGGTATTCGCTGTAGGGAATCACGGCTATTTGGTTGGCCGCCGAGATGAGATGCTGGATCAGGAGGACGGCGAAAATCGCGGCGACAGCATATCCGAGATTGAAGCGGACGTTTTTGTTCATGCGGAAGCTCGATCCGATATCGTTGCGCCGCGGGGCAGCGACGCGGTTTGCGCGCTTGTTCGGCCCGGATGCGCGTTCGGACCTAGATCGTACCGACAGAACGCTTCCCTTGGCCTCCAGTTCCTGGCCCGCAAGAGCCCCCGGCAGGCGTTCACACCCGCGTGGAAGCGTGCCGCACAGCTGCATCTCAAACTAGGACCGGACTTCAAGCCTCTCGCTTCAGCGAGACAGCCTCGTCGCGCTTCGCTCCTGGCTCTTCGGAGCACGGGAGGCGGCGCGCTTGTGCTCCTCCATGAGCATCGCCACGAACGCCGTGACTTTGGGGGGGCGGAAACGAGACGCCGGATAAACGGCGTGGATGCCGCCGGCCGGAAGCGTCCACCCTGGCAAAATGTGGATGAGCCGGCCGGCCTTGATGTCGTTCAAGACCAGAAAATCCGGCAATACGGACAGGCCGGCTCCCGCGATGGTCGCGGCGAGAACGGCCGGCGTTGTATTGATGGTTAGCGTCTGGTTCATCCGAACGGTCTGCCGTTCGAAGTCGGTCTTGGCGAATTGCCATTCCAGGGGCTCCCTCAGGGCGGCGTTGGCAACGAAGGGAAGTGACGCCAGATCTTCCGGCCGGGCCACGGCGCCTTTCTTGACGAGGCCCGGTGCCGCGACCAGCAGCTGCCGAAAGCTTCCAATCCGTTTGGCCTGCAGGTTGGAATCCTCCAGCCAGCCGACACGGATCGAAAGGTCGATCTGGTTCGCGATCAGGTCGATCTTGGTGTCGGCGAGCATCAAGTCGACGCGGCAGGCGGGAAATCTTTTCGAGAACGCCGCGGCTAGGGGCGCAAGCCTGTAGGAGCCGTAGTCGTTCGGCGCAGCGATCCGCAACAGCCCTATCGGCTCGGCATTGGTCTGCGCCAGCTCCGCCACCGCGGCTTCGGCCTCATGCAGGATCATGACGCATCGCGCGTGGAGCAGGCGGCCGGCTTCCGTGGGCTCGACCCGCCGCGTTGTCCGCACCAGCAGCCCGGTCTTGAGCTCCCGCTCGAGCCGGGCAACTTGCTGGCTGACAACCGTCTTCGTGATGCCGAGCCGGTCAGCCGCCCGGGTAAACGACCCTGCGTCGACGACCGCCGCAAAGTAGGCGAGCCGGTTGAGATTGATCGATTCCATGCCGCGCCATCGAGGTAGATTGTAAGTCAATTACATACAGTCTGTCGTATTAGACGTCATTTATCAATGAATGAAATTCGCCTATCTCCGCCCTCAAGCAAACCTGCCGCGGAGTTGCACATGCGCATCACCTATTTGTTCGACCCGCTCTGCGGCTGGTGCTACGGCGCAGACCCCACCCTTGAAAAGCTTGCCCAACTCGACGACGTGACGCTGGCGCTCATGCCGACGGGCCTGTTCGCGGGCGAGGGGGCGCGCGCAATGGACGCACAATTTGCCGCCTATGCCTGGCAGAACGACCAGCGGATCGCGCGCCTGACGGGCCAGCCTTTCTCTGAACGTTACCGCAGCGAGGTCCTGGGCAAGTCCGGCGGCATGTTCGACTCTGCGCCGGCAACCCTCGGTATGATCGCGGTCCGCGCTACGGAGCCAGCGAGGGAGCTTGAAGCGCTCAAAGCGATCCAGCGTGCCCGGTACGTGGATGCTCAGGACATTGCCAGCCTCGCCGGCATCAGCAACATCCTTCGATCCATCGGTCTGCCTGCGGCCGCCGAGCGTGTGCGGGCGCAGGACAGCGAACTGATGCAGACCTATCGCCGCGAGATCCAGGCCGCGCAGTTCGAGATGCAGCGGTTTGGCATCTCGGGCGTTCCGGCCGTGCTGGTGGGGGATGGCGCCGAGCGCCACCTGCTGCCCGGCAATCTTCTGTTCGGGCGCTTCGACCTTCTCATCTCACAGCTGAAGGTCGCCTGATCCTGCCAAACGGCAGCGCCAAGGCGATGCCGATTTCTCGCAGGGGGGATGGTCGCGGGGATTCTCCCGCGGCAATCGCCTCTGTCTCACAAGCGCGAAGGAATCAGATGCCCACACGCAGAGATATCATGAAGACCACCCTGGCAGCCGGCGCAGCAGCCGTCTTTGCTCCTGCCGAGTTCGGCCATGCGGCGGATAGCAAGCTGAGCTGGAAGCATTTTCCGGCGGGCCCCAACGGATTCTTCCGCGCCCCCGTCCTGGTGTCCGGCCCGACTGAAGCTCCTTGATCGATGGCGGTTTTAGCTTTCCGGATGGACGCGCGCTGGCCGAGGCGATCAAGGCGACGGGCAAGAAGCTGACTGCGATCTACATCAGCCAGTCGGATCCCGACTACTATTTCAGCCTGAAGCCGGTTCGCGAAGCCTTTCCGGGGGTGAAGGTGATCGCCGCGTCGGCGACGCTCGAAGCGATCAAGGGCAATGTCGAGAAGAAGCTCGCGGTATGGGGCCCCCAACTCAAGGAAAACGGCCCGCAGACACCTTCCGATGTCGTGCTGCCCGAGGCCTTTGACGGCCCGTCCTTGACGATCGACGGCGAGACCGTCGAGATCGTCGCCGCCGACGGATTGGCCAACCGCCGCTATCTCTGGGTCCCTTCGCTCAGGGCCGTTTTCGGCGGCGTCATGATCTTCTCCGGTGTCCATGTCTGGACCGCCGATACGCCGACTAAGGAACAGCGCGCGGCGTGGATCGCGAACCTCGACAAGATCGCCGAGCGCAAACCGGCCGTCGTGGTCGCCGGCCATAGCGCGCCCAATGCTCCGACAGATCTTTCAGGCGTTCAGCACACCAGAGCGTATCTGGTCGCATTCGAGGAGGAGTTGGCCAAGGCCAAGGACAGCGCAGCCCTGAAGGCCGCGATGGACGCCAGATTCCCCAATCTCGGCATGGGCGTCGCCCTCGATATCGGCTCGAAGGTCGCCAAGGGTGAAATGAAGTGGGGTTGATATAGCGTCCGCTCTCGATCCGATCTGAGCTTGGTGCTTCGTTTGAGCGAAATCATGAGTTGTTGCGGGCAGCGCTCGAACGAACATTGATCCGCGGGATGATGCCGGCGGGATTGCCGCCGACATCGCCGGTGCGCCTCCGTGTATTACCGGGACGGCGCCTCCAGAGATTGGGTCATTTCCGCTTGGCGGCCGGCGGAGGATTAATTTCCGCGATCCTGCGCAGGCAATCGGCCTCCGATTCGTGGGGACCGGACATAAACGTTCCACTGACTTTGGTCGAATACCATCCGGACACCACGCCCAGCCGAACGGACTCTTCCAACTTGACGTGCCGCGGCGAGAGATTCTGCATGAACTGCTTTCTGTTGATAGCCCGGAAGTGGGCCTCGATTCCTTAGACACCAGCTCGTGCTCGCTCAGCTCTCGCCGGCGAGGCGGCGCGAGATCCGCAAGTACCGAGGCCGGATGCCGCGTGCATGTCGGTAGGCGCCAGGATTCGCGTAAAGGTCACGCACGTAACGCGCCTTTACCACTGCCTCGGGCTTTTGATGACGAGAACCGCGAGATCGACCAGAGTCTCGCTCACGAGACTCGCTCGCATCCTCGCGTTGCGCATCCGCGAGCGACAGCGCGGGCGCACATCAGGAGTAGGCCGTTTCCGGCCCTTAAAGAACCGTGCGCGCTTTCCCGGCAAATAGCTATCGGTTTCTCGCACAGACGCCGATCTCCTTCGGCTTCGAATGCTGGGACTGAAAATGAAACCGAGCGGGGGCTCCATTTTGTTGAGCTTGCTCGCGTCAGGCGGGAGAAAGGCTTAATGGCGGGCTCTAGGAACGCTCCGGCGAGGTCAACCCGTGCGGCTATTCGTGCGGTTCACTTCTTCTTCGCTTTGGGTTGCTTCTTTGGCACCGGGCCCGCTGCGGCTTCCCGTGCCAGTCGCTCTGCCTTCAGCCGCTCTCGATTCTGAGCAAAGGCCTTCTCGGCGAGCGCATGCTCGGACATGGCCTTCTCCGCGTCGACCTGGCGGAAGGCCTTGCGTGCTTCACGCTCCGCTTTACTGATCGGTTTCGGCGGTTCGTATTCACCAACTTCTTTTGTCATCTTTTCCGATCTGATGCTTCTCTCAGGGGTCAATTCTTGCCTTTGAGCCCGGCATCTCGCGCCAGGCGCTCGGCCCTGAGACGTTTATGGTTTTCCTGGAACTCTGGATCGGCGTGGCTGTCCGCTATCGTTTGCCGCGCCCCAACGGGGTTTTGCGCCTTTCGGTCCGCTTCATCCGCGACCTGTTGCTCGGCGGAGCGCTTTCGTTTGGTCATTGCCAGATCCTTGCACCCATGATTGGTCCAGAGCTACCCAAATCATTGGCTATCCAAATCATTTCTGGGGTCTATGATAGACGTTTGTCGCGCAGGCGGCGACTTGAAAGTGCGGTGCGGTCTAAACCAACGGCTTCAGCGTCCGGATGCATTGCGTTGCAGCATGCTCCACGCTAGAGCAGCCGCAGATGAACTTTAGAGGTGAGCACATGTCGTATGCTTATAAGCTGAATGAAGACGTTCGCCACCAGCCCCAGGGTCCACAAGGACGTGAAGCAACTGATCCGCCGATGATTTACACCATCGTTCAATGTATGCCGATCGAGGCAGATGGGCGTCTTCGGTACCGTATCAAGAGCAAGTCGGACAATGTCGAGCGGGTCGTAACGGAAGATCAGCTGTCGTACTTTCAGTGATTGGCGCGCTTGATGAGCGTCGGAGTTTCGCCGTGTTGAATGAACGAGAAAAGATCCTGGTTGCCCTTCGAGAGAAACCGCTCAAAGTGTACGAGGTCATGAAACGCGCCAATGTCACAAATGAGGAGGCTTGCCAGACCCTGCTGCTGAAAATGCGGGACGAGGGCCTGGTGAAGTTCGATATCCATAAGGGGCGATGGCACGTCGGATGACTAGTGGAATTACGGCGACCATCCAGGCATGTCGTGCCTGGTCGAGTACGCCGTACGAAACCGGCCCGGGTTCTTCATTGCCAGCGCCGGAAGATGACGCTGGCGTTGACGCCTCCAAAGCCGAATCCATTCGAAATCGCATGTTCCATCGTCATCGGCCGGGCCTCGCGGGCGACGACGTCGATGCCTTCCGCGGCGGCGTCGCGATTGTCGAGATTGAGTGTGGGCGGCGCGACCTGGTCGCGTAACGCAAGAATCGTGAAGATCGCTTCCGCTCCTCCGGCCGCGCCGAGCAGATGACCCGTTGCTGATTTGGTGGCGCTGACGGCAATTCGCCCCTCGCGGCCGAACACGGCCTTGATCGCTTCCAGTTCGGAAAGGTCGCCAACCGGCGTCGAAGTGGAATGGGCGTTGAGATGCTGGATATCGCCCGGCTCGAGGCCGGCCTGCCGCAGAGCGGCTTCCATGGCGCGGCGCGCGCCGTCGCCGTCCTCGGGTCCCGAGGTGATGTGATAGGCGTCAGCCGTCGTGCCATAGCCCGCGATTTCGGCTATCGGTCGGGCGCCGCGGCGCAGCGCATGTTGCAGTTCCTCGATGACGAGGATACCGGCACCTTCGCCCATGACGAAGCCGTCACGGTCGCGATCGAAGGGCCGCGATGCACACGCCGGCGTTTCGTTGAAGCCGGTCGAAAGCGCCCTGGCGGCGGCGAAGCCGCCGAGACTCACCAGATCGATGCAGGCTTCCGATCCGCCGCAAATCGCAACATCAGCTTCTTCGGATCGAATGAGGCGCGCGGCATCGCCGATCGCCTGCACGCTCGCGGCGCAAGCCGTGACCGGCGTGCCGATCGGACCCTTGAAGCCGTAGCGGATCGAGACGTGACCGGCTGCGAGATTTGCCAGAAAGGACGGCACGGTGAACGGCGAGAGCCGCCTGATCCCGCGCTGATCGGTGGTCCGGACCGCCTCGACGATGGCCGGGAAGCCGCCGATGCCCGATGCGATCACCGTTGCCGTGCGCGCCAGCGACGGTGCGTCGGAAGGGGTCCATGCCGCTTGCACAATGGCCTCGGCACTGGCGGCCAATGCGAACAGGATGAAGCGATCCATCCTGCGCTGATCCTTCGCCGGTACAATGAGATCCGGATCGAAGCCTCCATCCGGATCGTCGGCCTTTGTCGGCACGAGTCCACCGACCCGTGCGGGGAGGGCAGCCGCCCATTCGGGAAGGGCGACCAGTCCTGAGCGGGCCGCGCACAAACGCGACCATACCAAGTCACTGCCGCAGCCCAGCGGCGATACCAAGCCCAATCCTGTAACGACAACGCGACGCATAAAGACTACCTCTTTAGTTGCCCATCAACCACGCCGTTCGGCTCGACCGAAAGCTCGCGTTCGAACCGAAATGGGGTCCTTGGCAGAGCAGCGCAACGCGCCCGACCGGACCACAGCTCCGCAAACCGAGCTGATTGTCATGGCCAAATTTTTCCGTGCGAATTCGGCTAAGCGGCCATTCGCAGCAGATCGACGATGTCGGCTTCGCTTTTGAAGGGCCGCGGATTGGCCTGGACGAAGCGATGATTGATCGCAATCTTGCTGATCTGGTCGAACTTGTCTTCGCCGATACCGACGTCGGCAAGGCGGCCGGGCAGTCCAAGGCTGTTGGTGAATTCTGCGAAGGCAGCTGCGGCTTCCATACCCGGCTCGCCAAGAGCCGACGCCAGGCGCTGCTGCGCATCCTCGGTGAACGGCTTGTTGTAGCGGAGCAGGCTCGGCATGATGACAGGTGTGCAATAGTAGTGCGGAACGCCGAAGCTCCCGCCAAGGACATGGCCGATGCCGTGACTGGCGCCCATCGGGATCCGCGCCTGGAGGCCGAAAGCGGCGAGCCACGCGCCGTATTGAGACAGTCGGCGCGCCTCCAGATCATCAGGTTGCTGCAAGGTCCGGAGCATTCCCTCGCGCAGGGTACGAACGCCTGCCAGGACGACCTCGTCGGCGAGCGGCGTGCCGGCGGGTGAGCACAATGCTTCGATGCCGTGGTCCATCGAGCGCGTTCCCGATCCCATCCAGAGCTTGGAAGGCGTATGAAGCGTGAGGGCGGGGTCGAGAATGATCGCCACCGGCATCATCCGGGGATGGAAGAAAATCTGCTTCAGCCTGCTCCGTTCATCGGTGACGAGCGCTGCCGCATTGTATTCGCCGCCATTCAGCGTGGACGGTACCGCGATCTGTCGGATCTGGGGCGATCGGAACGGAGAAACGGTGACGCCCGGGCCCATGGGGAATGGATCAAAACCCGATTCATCGCGGATGTCGTGTTCCATCGCCATGATGACGATCTTGGCGAGGTCGATCGCCGAGCCGCCGCCGACCGCGACGACCAGATCGGCTCCTGCGTCATCGGCTTGACGGGCAACCTCGGCAGCTTGCTTGCGCGTGGTGTGCTCGGCAATTCCGTCGAAGGTGGCGACATGCCTGCTGCCGAGCGCGCGCCGGATCTTCTCGATCTCGTCGGTCTTGGTGTTCAAGGTTCGGCTGACGAGCAGGAAGACGCGCTTTGCGTCAAGCCGCTCCGCCTCTTCGCTGATAGCCTCGGACGCAGCTTTGCCGTAAATGACACGGTCAATTGCTGGAAAATTATGTACGCCGGTGCTGCGCATTTTTTGTCCTCCCATGAGTGCCGTGGCCGAGAGCCTCAAGCGGCGAAAGTCTCGCGAACCTGTCTTGTCGCGGCATCCAGAACGGCTTTAGCCAGTTCGGGATCGTTGACGACGCGCGATAGCATCACCGCACCGACCATGGTCGAGAGGATGGCCATGGCCTTGCGACCGGACTCCTCGCCAGGGGTATCGGCAATGAAGTGGCCGAGGACTTCGAGATGCGCCTTGATGCCCGCTTCGAACGCCGCTTTAACGTCGGGCCCCTGTCTGGCGGCATCTGAGCCGAGCGCCACGATCGGGCAGCCGTCCATCTTTTCTTCGCAATGGTCGGCACTCAGGTAAAACGCGATCACTTCGCCAAGCGGATCACTAGGATTCTCCGCAGCCGCGTCCGACCATCGGCGGGACGCGCTCTCCAGCGCCCGTCTGGACGCCTCGACTGCCAGATCCTCTTTGGACGCGAACTGCTTGTAGAAGGCACCTTGGGTCAGCCCGGCACCCTCCATCAGATCCTTGAGACCGATGCCATCAAAGCCATGCTCCCGAAAAAGGCGACTTGCCACATTGATTACGGCTTGGCGGTTTTCAGCGGCTTGAATGCGACTCACACGCATCGTGGGTCTCCATTTGGATTTCGTCCGTAATCTAATATTGCACATAGATTTCATCCGCAATCTATCAAGTGAAGATCACGTTTTAGTCAGAACCTTAGTCGGCGCCGCTTTTTAGATTGTGAACGAACTCTATAAAGCCTATAGAGGTCATACGAAATCTAAAAGGCGGGAGATGGACATGAAAATGCGGGGCTTTGCGGTGTTGGCCGGTATTCTGATCCCGGCGGGGGTCGCCACATTCGTGAGCATTGTCCTTCCCGCGCACGAAGCCGCTGCCGTGAGCGACCCGAGGCAGGAACCGCCGATCGTCAGCCTGGTGAGGGCAGCGCGAGCCGCTGGATCCGACCGTGGCTTCACGGGCGTCGTGGGGGCCAGGGTGGAAAGCAATCTTGGCTTTCGCGTCGCCGGAAAGATCGTGGAACGGCTTGTGAATGTGGGAGAGCAGATCAAGGCCGGACAGCCGCTGATGCGGATCGACGAGACCGACCTTCACCTTGCGCTGGCAGCCAAGCGCAACGCTGTTGCCGCAGCTCGTGCATCGGTCGTTCAGACCGGCGCGGATGAGCAACGATACGCCAGCCTGGTAAGCGACGGCTGGGCTTCCCGACAGCGCTATGAGCAGGCGAAGGCCGCATCGGACACAGCCAAGGCGCAACTTGCTGCGGCCGAAGCTGACGCACGGGTGGCCGAGAACCAGGAGACCTATTCCATCCTGGTGGCGAGCGCGGATGGGACGGTCACCCAAACGCTTGGTGAGCCGGGACAAGTGGTCTCCGCGGGACAGCCCGTTATCCGGCTTGCGGAGGCCGGTCCTCGCGAAGCGGTGGTCACGCTTCCCGAAAAAGTCCGACCGGCGATCGGCTCGGTGGCTGAGGCTAGCCTGTATGGGAGCGATGGTCGCCGCTGGACGGCTCATCTCCGGCAGTTGTCGGATTCCGCCGATGCCCAGACGCGCACCTACGAGGCCCGCTACGTGCTCGACGGTGAGGCCGCGACGGCGCCGCTTGGCGCGACGGTCACCATTCGGCTCGCAAGCCAGGAGAGTCAGTCGGAAGTCCATGTGCCGCTGGGAGCCGTGCTCGACGACGGCAGAAAGACCGGCGTTTGGGTCTTCGACAGCGCGACCTCGACCGTACATTTTCGGCCCATCAAGCTTGTGCGTGTGACCAGCGAAACCGTCGTGATCTCCGGGCTGAGCTCAGGTGATCGGATTGTTTCGCTCGGCGCCCATCTCCTGCAGGACGGCGCTCACGTCAGGACCGCCGCTGAAAGCCGGAACAACTGAAGCGTCTCAATCTTTCCGCGCTGGCCGTTGGAGAAGCCACATGCTGTACAGCTACATCGTCGAGCAAGAAATCCGAAAGACCTTCGACCATGTCAACAACCATCGCTGGGATGAAGCGGTGAAAGCGGTTGCGCCGCATGTCCATCACCGCGTTTCCGGCGCCCACGCGCTTGGCGGCGAGCGCCACGACAAACAGGCCGTGCGCCGCTGGTTTGAGCGGCTCGGACGCGTCCTGCCCACTCTCCATCTCACGGTCAACAATGTCTGGGTGAAGGGCTGGCCCTGGAACACCACAGTCTTTGTCGAGTGGGACGGTACCGCAACGCTTCTCGACGGCGACGCCTCGTACGTCAACCGCGGTCTCCACGTGTTCACTCTGCGGTGGGGCAGAGTCCATGCACTCGAGGAATTTCAAGATTCACAGCAAGCCGCCCGTGGGCTTGGCGTCCAAGCGGCAGCTGGCCTCACAGAAGCTGGCGCCGAACCAATTGTGAGTTAGCAGATGAACCTCAATCTTTCCGCGATCGCCGTTCGCGAACGGGCCGTCACCCTGTTCTTCATCCTCCTGCTGGCAGCCGCAGGCGCCTACGCCTTCCTCATGCTCGGGCGGGCGGAGGATCCCTCCTTCACCATCAAGACCCTGACGGTCACGACGGTATGGCCAGGCGCGACGGCGCGCGAGATGCAGGACCAGGTCGCCGAACCGTTGGAGAAGCGGCTTCAGGAGCTGACCTGGTACGACCGAGTGGAGACGACCACGCGGCCCGGCTATGCGTACATGACGGTGACGCTGAAGGACAGCACGCCGCCATCTGCCGTGCAGGAGGAATTCTACCAGGCCCGCAAGAAGCTTGGGGATGAAGCGCGCAAGCTGCCCTCTGGTGTGCTCGGCCCCTTCGTCAACGACGAATATTCCGACGTGAGCTTCGCCCTTTATGCCCTCAAGGCGAAGGGCATGCCGATGCGCGAACTCGCGAGGCAAGCGGAGACCATTCGCCAGGACCTCCTGCACGTGCCTGGCGTCAAGAAGATCAACATCCTCGGCGAACGTCCCGAACAGATATTCATCGAGTTTTCCTATAGCAAACTGGCAACCCTCGGCGTGTCGGCACAGGATATTGTTGCCGCCTTGCAGCGGCAGAACACCGTCACACCGGCAGGCTCGATCGACACCAAGGGGCCGCAGGTCTTCATCCGGGTCGACGGCGCCTATGACAGCGTCGAGGCGATTGCCGACACGCCGATCGTCGCTGCGGGGCGAACGATAAAACTCTCTGACATTGCCGATATCCGCCGCGGTTACGAGGATCCGCCGACCTACCTCATCCGGCATCAGGGTGAACCCACGATCATGCTCGCCGCGGTTATGCAAGAGGGCTGGGATGGCCTCGCGCTCGGCAAGGCGCTGGAGGAGAGGTCCGCAGCTATCGCTCGGACGCTGCCACTCGGGATGACTCTGGCCAAGGTCAGCGACCAAGCCGTCAACATCACCTCGGCGGTTGACGAATTCATGATGAAGTTCGCGATGGCGCTCGGCGTGGTGCTTCTGGTCAGCCTGCTCAGCCTCGGCTGGCGCGTCGGTATCGTCGTGGCGACTGCCGTCCCTCTGACGCTTGCCGTCGTGTTCCTCATCATGCTGGAAACCGGGCGGTTCTTCGACCGCATCACGCTCGGTGCCCTCATCCTGGCGCTTGGCCTTCTCGTGGATGATGCCATCATCGCCATCGAGGTAATGGTGGTGAAAATGGAAGAGGGCATGGACCGCATCGCGGCGGCGGCCTACGCGTGGAGTCACACGGCGGCGCCAATGCTGTCGGGCACATTCGTGACGGTCGCCGGGTTCCTGCCGGTGGGTTTCGCGCGCTCGACGGCGGGCGAATACGCCGGCAACATCTTCTGGGTCGTGGGCTTTGCCCTCATCGTCTCCTGGATCGTCGCGGTGGTCTTCACGCCCTATCTGGGCGTCAAGATGCTGCCCGCGATCAAACCGATCGAAGGTGGTCACCACGCGATTTACGGTACGCCGAACTATCGGCGCTTGCGCGCGCTCATCACCTTCGCCGTGCGCCACAAGTTCGTGACCGTCGGCATCGTCGCCATCGCTTTCGCACTTTCTGGCGTCGGCATGGGCGCGGTCAAGCAGCAGTTCTTCCCGACGTCCGACCGCCCCGAAGTGCTGGTGGAGGTTCGTCTGCCGGAAGGCACCAGCATTGAGACGACGACCGCCACAGTCGAGAAGCTCGAACACTGGCTGCAGGACCAGCCGGCGGCCAAGATCGTCACGAGCTATGTCGGTCAGGGCGCTCCCCGCTTCTTCTTCGCCATGGCCCCGGAACTGCCTGATCCTGCCTTCGCCAAGATCGTCGTGCTCACACCGGACGCGGAGGCGCGCGAGGCTTTGAAGCGCCGGCTCCAGGAGGCGGTGTCTCAGGGGCTTGCACCCGAGGCCTATGTGCGCGTTACTCAGCTTGTGTTCGGACCCTACACGCCGTTCCCGGTCGAGTTTCGGGTGACGGGGCCTGATCCCGCGCAACTATACGCCATCTCCGATAAAGCCCTCGATACCATGCGAGGCGTGCCCGATGTGCGGCAAGCGAACCGCGATTGGGGTGATCGCACACCCGTGCTCCGCTTCATCCCGGATCAGGATCGACTGAACCTCATCGGCCTCTCGCCAGCGGAAGTGGCCCGGCAGCTCCAGTTCCTTCTCACGGGCGTCGCCGTTACGCAGGTCCGCGAGGACATCCGCAATGTCCCCATCGTGGCACGCAGCGCCGGCGGCGAGCGGCTGGATCCGACACGTCTGGCGGATTTCTCACTGATGAGCCGGGACGGCCGCCCGATTCCGCTCGACCAGATCGGACATTCGGAAATTCGTCTGGAAGAGCCGATCCTGAAGCGCCGCGACCGCACGCCCGTCATCACGATCCGCTCGGACATCAATGAAGCGACCCAGCCTCCAGAAGTTTCCAAGGAGATCATGAAGGCCCTTCAGCCGCTGATCGCAACCCTTCCGGCCGGCTATCGCATCGAATTGGGTGGCTCGATCGAGGAGGCGGAAAAGGCCAACACCGCGCTGGGTAAAATCTTCCCAGCCATGATTGCCGCCATGCTGATCGTCATCATGCTGCAGGTGCGATCCTTCTCGACGATGGCCATGGTCATGCTGACGGCACCGCTCGGCCTCGTCGGCGTCGTGCCGATGCTGCTCGCCTTCAACCAGCCGTTCGGGTTCAACGCCATTCTCGGCCTGATAGGACTGGCGGGCATCCTGATGCGTAACACCCTGATCCTGACCGAACAGATCAAGGAGAACCGTGCTGCCGGCCTCGATGACTACCACGCCGTCATCGAAGCCACCGTGCAGCGCACGAGGCCGGTGATCCTGACCGCGCTTGCCGCCGTGCTGGCCTTCATCCCTCTGACGCATTCCGTGTTCTGGGGTTCGATGGCCTATACGCTGATCGGCGGAACGGCGGTCGGCACGGTCCTGATCTTGCTGTTCCTTCCTGCGCTCTACGTCGCCTGGTTCCGAATCAAGCCGGCCTCGGACGAGCTCTATGAGCATTCTGCGAACGAACCGGAATTGCGAACAGCAATGGCTGCCGAGTAGGGCGCTCTTGGAGGACGAGACGCTTGAAGTTTTCGCCCGCTCGGTGCGCTTGATGATCCGTGGGGCGATCCCGGCCGATCCGTTTCAGTTCTGGAGATATCCGTGAAGTGCCGAACGGGAACAGATGCAGACGAGACGCGGAAGCGCATTCTCGAGGTCGCAGAGAAGCGCTTTCGCCGTGTCGGGTATCATAAGACATCTGTGGCCGACATAGCTTCCGAACTCGGCATGAGCCCGACGAATGTCTATCGCTTCTTTCCCTCCAGGGATGCGATCAACGAGTCCATCTGCGCGCGGATGGTGGACGAAGTTGCGGACGTCGCTTTTGCGATCGCGCGCGCGAATGCGCCGGCCATGGAAAAACTCGGCCAGCTCCTGACTGCCGTTCACCACCACAACAAGATGACCCTGATCGGGGAAAAGCACATGCACGACCTGATGGTCGCAGCCACGCGAGAAAACTGGCCGATCATCAACGCGCACACCCAGCGGTTGGCGACGATCTTCGAGGCAATCATACGGGAGGGCATCGAAGCCGGCGAGTTCGTGATCGAAGATGCGGCGGAAGCCGCGCGAGCGGTCAAGTCAGCGTTCATGCCGTTCTTCCATCCGGTTCTGATCGAGCACTGCGTTCGAAACGGGGAAGATACCGAAGCGGGCCTATGCAACCAGATACGTTTCATCCTGAAGGCGCTCGGCAAGTCTGAGCCGGCATGGACATAGCCACGGTCACATGGCTCCTCAAACGTGTCGAATGGGCCGACATGGTGACCCCGTGCACACGATCGCGACGACGAACGTCGCACTCTTCCCATGGACGAAAGGCGATCCCATAAATATCCGTCGCTCACAACCGATCCGGGACTGCGTGACGACCGAACCTCCAGACTGGAAAACCTCGGCGTCCAAAAACCTCTCAACTACTTCATGGCAAGCGTTCGATTGGGTGAGCGGGCGTTACGCCGCCCGCTCACTAATGAGCAGCTATTGGTTCTAAAATAGAATTAATTGAAGCGCCTTCCACAGCTCACAACCTCGTCTGCGGGCCCGCGCCAGAGCGGCTCAAACATCGACGTTTTTCGCACAATTTCCGGACTGACTTGCCGTGCACGAGAGTAGACCCGTCGTCCGTTGAGCGGAATGATCGTCTAATCGCTTGACGAGTTCAAAAAAAGAACTGTAGGCTGCGCAAAGAAGATGGCCGGGCTAAACGGCCGCGACGTGCCGGATTACGGCTGGACCCGTTCAGCGCGATGCGTCTTTGCAATGACGCGCGACGAGCAGCCACCGGCGCAACAAAACAAAGCCACGTACCCGAAAAGGGTGCACGTTTGGGAGGACGAGCAATGTTGCTGAGATGGAAGATCGTAGCGGCCCTGACTCTATTTTTGAGCGGCCCCGCATTCGCCGCCGACGAGCCGGGAATCTCTGCCACCGAGATCAAGATCGGCGGGGTTTTTCCCTTCAGCGGACCGGCGTCATCGATCGGTCTGGTGGGCAGGGGACTCATGGCCTACATTCAGGCGTTGAATGACCGCGGCGGCGTCAACGGACGCAAGATCAACTACATCGCCTATGACGACGGATACAGTCCTCCCAAGGCGGTGGAGCACGTCCGCAAGCTCGTTGAAAGCGACGAAGTGTCGTTCATGTTCGGCCAGCTCGGCACCCCCGGCATCTCGGCCACTGCAAAATACCTGAAGGCCAAGGGGGTACCGAGTGTCGCCATCGTCAGTGGATCGTCCAAGTTCACGGACGTTGCCAACTACCCGCTGATCACCACGGGTCTTGTCAGCTACGATACCGAAGGAAAGATCTACGCCAAATATCTGACGAGGGCGTTGCCGAACGCCAAATACGCCATCCTTTATCAGAACGACGATCTCGGCAAAGATTACGTCGGTGCCTTCAAGGCGTTTCTCGGCAAGGAGTTCGACCGCAAGGTCGTCAGCGCCTCCTATGAGGTCACTGAACCGACGATCGACTCGCAGATTACAAATCTGAAGAGCTCGGGTGCCGAAGCCCTGGTGATCGCGGGGACGCCGAAGTTCGCAGCCCAAGCCATCCGGCAAGCCTCGGTGATCGGCTGGAAGGCGACCGTGATCATCAATTTCCCGTCCGGATCGGTCGGAGGCACGCTTGCACCGGCCGGCGTCGACAAATCGGTCGGTGTGATGGTCGGGACGACGAACAAGGATATCCTGGATGAGACATGGAAGGATGACCCGGGCATGCAGGCCTACCGGTCATTTTTCGACAAGTATCTGCCGGGCGCCGACATCACCAACGGCAGCTATCTGACCGGTTATCAGCAAGGCGTCCTGCTCGAGCAGATTCTCAAGCAATGCGGTGATGATCTGTCGCGGAAGAATATTCTGGCGCAGGCGAAGAACCTGAAAAATGTCGTCGTTCCGACTGCACTGCCTGGGATCAAGGTCAACACCAGCGAGACCGAGAACATGATCTGGACGCAGATGCGGCTGCAGCGCTGGACCGGCACGACGTGGCAAGCCTTCGGAGAAGTCCTGGACGCCAGGTCCGAGTGACTCTGGCGCAGCTCGCTCGCTCTATCCACCCGCAGCAATTCAGGAGATCGTTTTCGATGTCGACGAAGCCACTAACGTTTGCGCCGAGGGAGCTCTCCATCGAGCGCCGGACCGACGGCACGCTCATCTTGACGTCGCCGCTTGAATTGGGGCCATGCGACTGGCGCATCACCGATTTCCTGCCGCGCTGGGCAAACGCGGCTCCAGAGCGAATATTCCTCGCGCAACGCAATGCCAAAGGGGGATGGGACGAGATCAGCTATCGCGAGGCATGGTCGCAGGTCCAGGCGGTCGGCCAAAGCCTGATCGACATGGGCGCAAAGCCGGCCGACAGGCTGGCCGTGCTTTCTGGGAACGCCATCGAGAACGCGGTGATCTCCTTTGCGGCGATGTCGATAGGCGTCATTCTGGCGCCGATATCGCCGAACTACACGCTGATGCCCGGCGGCCTTGCGCGCCTTAAGGACATCGCGCAGGTGCTGCGGCCGAACTTCGTTTTCGTCCAGAGTGGACGCGACTTTTCTGCAGCCCGCGCCATTCCCGAATTGTCAGATGCGGCCTGGATCAGCGTCGATGGCGCGCCGGAGACGACGCCCTTCCGTGTCCTGACGGACCGAACTGAGTGCGACGGGTTCACGCAAGCGTCGGGTGCGGTCCCCAGCGATGCCGTTGCGAAAATTCTCTTCACGTCCGGTTCGACCGGTCTGCCAAAGGGCGTGTTGAACACCCACCGCATGATGGCGAGCTCCCTGCAAATGGGAAGCCTGCTTGTGTCGCCACCGGAGGCGCCGGTCCAGGTCGAGTGGCTGCCGTGGCACCATACGATGGGCAGCAACGTCATTCTTCACGGCATTCTCAAGAACGGCGGAACGCTCTACATCGATGATGGCCGGCCGCTGCCTCAGCTCTTTCACAAATCGGTGGCGAACCTCAAGGAGATCTCGCCGACGGCGATGTTCAACGTTCCCGCCGGCTATAACCTGTTGTGTGATGCCATCGAGAACGATCTCGCCCTCGGCGCGAGCATCTTCAAGCGGCTGGATCGATTGAGCTACGCGGGGGCTGCAATTTCGCAAGGCACGCTTGAAAGACTCTATCGGCTGACATCATCGATCACGGGCCGGCGGATTCCAGTCATGTCGGGCTATGGGACGACCGAAACCGCGCCGACAATCAGCACGACCCACTGGGCAACGGATCGGCCGGGCGAGATTGGTCTTCCCGCGCCGGGCGTGCAGCTGAAACTGATCCCGGTTTCCGATACATACGAGGCTAGGGTCAAGGGTCCCAACGTCACCCCCGGTTATCTCGGAAGCGCCGATTTGACGGCGAAGGCCTTCGACGAGGAGGGTTTCTATCGCATCGGCGATACCGTGTCGTTTCTCGATCCCGAGCAGCCGGAGCTCGGTCTTCGCTTCACGGGCAGGATTTCCGAGAACTTCAAGCTCGCGAACGGTACCTGGGTTGCGATCGGGATTATGCGCGCCGCCATCCTGGCTGCAACGCGCAGCGTCTTGCTGGACATTGTCGTTGCGGGAGAAAACCGTGAAGCCTGCGCCCTGCTGTGCTGGCTGAATCCGACCGAGGCGGCGCGGATCTCGAACGCGCCGGCCGCGGATTTGACCTGCGACCCCCGGGTTATCGAATTCCTGAGGCGTCGTTTGCAGGAATATAATGAGGCCGTCGGAAGCAGCGAAAGAATCTGCTCGTTCACCCTGCTGAAGGATCCGCCTTCATTGGCCGCAGGAGAAATCACCGACAAGGCCTATGTCAATCAACGTGCCGTGCTCAAACACCGGGCCGAACAAGCGGAGCGTCTCCACTGCGAGGAACCTGACGCAGCTGTGATTCGAGTCTGAGGACGCGTTCAGTTGGTAGTGATCGTGGCCGGCTCAAGCGGCGCTGCGCCGCGCCTTTGCCTTCGGCTTGTCAGGTGCCGCTATCGTCAGCGGGCTTTGGGCGCCTGGGCCTGGATGGGTATGAACCTCCTTGGCCAGGAGCGGCTCGCCGCATTCAGAGCACACCATGACCGGGTCGAAGTCCTTTCCGCACTTGCGGTGCTGGTGCAGCAACGGCCGGCCGCGCTCGTCGACCATGTGAGTGTCGCCCCAATGCACCAGCGCCATCATGATCGGATAGAGATCGAGGCCCTTTTGGGTCAGGATATATTCGTGACGCTTGGGCGCTTCCTGGTAGGGAATGCGGCGCAGGATGCCCAGCCGAACCAGCTTCTTCAGCCGTTCAGCAAGCAGATGGCGTGTAATTCCGAGCGCCGACTGGAATCCTTCAAAGCGCCGCGTGCGCAGAAAGCATTCGCGCAGGATCAGAAGCGTCCAGCGGTCGCCGATCACGCCAATGGTCCGGGCCATCGAACACGGCTCTTCCTCGAGTTCCTTCCACTTCATCCGTACTCTCCAGTCGTCCCGGCATGGCCGCCTCGAATCGTCGCTGAGGCCATTCCATTCCTTGCATTCTAGATAGGTACTGAATTCCAAACAATACCCGGTCACTAGGCCAAACCAGCATAAATCCGGCCAAATTTGACAGTTCAATTTTAGAACTGTAAAGACGAGATCAGCAAGCCATGCGATTGGATCGCCGGTCCCTGACCATCCAATGCGCTCTGCGGGAGAAAGCGGTCATGACCCCCAAAGTTGAATTCCAGTTCGATTTCGGCAGCCCGAACGCCTATCTGGCAGAGGTCGCCATTCCCGGGATCGAGCGGCGGACCGGCGCGAAATTCGAGTACGTCCCGGTCCTGCTTGGCGGAATCTACAAGGCGACCGGCAACATGTCGCCGTTCGACTCGCTTCGCGGGATCAAGAACAAGCCGGAATACCAGGCGCTCGAGACCCAGCGGTTCATCCGGCGCCACAACATCACGAAATTTCGCCAGAACTCCTTCTTTCCGGTCAACACATTGATGCTGATGCGCGGCGCCGTCGCGGCCCAGTTCGAAGGCGTGTTCGAGCCCTATTTCCGCGCCGCCTATCATCACATGTGGGAAGAGCCCAAGAAGATGGACGATCCCGAAGTGTTCCGGAGCGCATTTGCTTCCTCGGGGATTGACATCGACAGGCTGGTTGCGCGCGCGCAGCAGGATGACGTCAAGAAGAAGCTGATCGATCTGACCAATGACGCGGTCGCCCGCGGTGCGTTTGGGTCGCCGACATTCTTCGTTGGCAAGGAGATGTTCTTTGGCAAGGATCAACTCCGGGACGTCGAGGAATCGATCGTCGAACAGTCCCGGCAGCCCGTTTCCAAAACCGGCTAGCTGCCGTGAGCGGTCCGGGGCTATCGTGACGAGGGCACCTGCGGGAAGCTAAAGTGACCCTCGGCCCGTTGGCAGAAAAAAAGATCCAGGGAGAGTGAAATGGCTGGTCCGCTGAGCGGCGTTCGTGTCCTCGATCTGACCGGCGTGGTGTCGGGCCCGTTTGCGACTATGTTTCTCGCTGATCAGGGCGCCGACGTGCTCAAGATCGAGCCGATCGGCGGCGATATCACACGTCGCAGCCGGGCCACCATCGACAAGGACGGCGAGTTCTCCGCGCTGTTCATCTCTTCAAACCGCGGCAAGCGTTCGCTCTCGATCGACGTCAAGAGCCCAGCCGGGCGCGAGGTGCTGGCCAAACTGGTCGCGCAGGCCGATGTCCTGGTGCAGAACTTCAGGCCCGGCACCATGGAGCGCCTCGGCCTAGGCGTCGAAGAACTGCGCCGGCGTCATCCGCGCCTGATCTACGTCTCGATCAGCGGCGTCGGCGAGACCGGACCCTATGTGAAGAAGCGCGTCTACGATCCGATCATTCAGGGCCTGTCGGGCTTTGCCGATATCCAGTCGCAGCCAGTCACCAATCGCCCGCAGATGATCCGCACCATCGTATGCGACAAGACCACCGCCGTGTTCACGGCGCAGGCGGTGGCGGCGGCGCTCTATGCGCGCGAGAAAACCGGGCAGGGGGATCACATCCAGGTCGCCATGCTGGACGCCATGATCTCCTACCTCTGGCCGGAAGGCATGATGCAGTACACCGTGATCGGAGCCGAGGCCGCCGCCGCCGATCCCAATGACCGGCCGGATCTCGTGTTCAAGACCAGCGACGGCTACATCACGGCCGGCACCATCTCCGATTCCGAATGGCAGGGCTTCTGTCGCGCGTCCGGCGATCCCGAACTCGCCAAGGATCCCCGCTTTGCGACCCCGTCTGCGCGTTCGGTCAACGCCACGGCGCGTATCAACAAGATGGCGGAGTATATCGGCCAGCACACGACCGCCGAATGGCTGGAGCGTCTGGATGCTGCGGATGTCCCTTGCGCGCCCATCCTGCGGCGCGGCGAAATCATTCACAATGAACAGGTGGTGGCGCGCGGGATCATCGCGGAATTCGATCAGCCGAAGGTCGGCCGGGTGCGGCAGCCGAAGCCCGCGGCCCGCTTCGAGGTCAACCAGGCTGCGATCGGCGGACCGGCCCCTCGCGTCGGCGAGCACTCGCGCGAGGTGCTGCGCGAGCTGGGTTACGGCGATGACGCGATCGACGACATGGTCGCCGCGCGCACGTTGCGCGTGGCCGTGTAGGCCGATGCGCTTCGGGCGACCGGCTCTCAGGCCTTGCCAGGCAACGGTGTAATCGATGCTAGCGGAGCGTTCGCCGCAGCCGCGCGCTGGTAAGCCTTCCGACTTCGCATACGCTCGAGATAGGGCTGCGCATTGTCGCAAATGCCGACACCATATTCGACCGCCCAGTCGAGGCACGTCGTCAGCAGGATATCGGCGCTGCTGAAGCGGTCGCCCATGAGGAACTGTCGGCCGTCGGCCAGCGCGACCTCCACATGGCGCAACTGCGCCCGAAAATATTCCGCGGCTTGAGCTACCACCTCCGGCGCCACGCCGTAAATCGGGCCGAGCGCATCGGCGCTGTGACGGCGCATCACGTACAGGCTGGTGGAGTCGAGCTCGGTGACGATAAAGAAGCACCATTCCAGCCACGCGGCATAGTCGCGGGTGGATTCCGGAATCAATGCACGCTCCGGCGTGGAATACATGCGCGACAAATATGCGACGATCGCGGCGCTCTCGCCGATGCGGAAGTCACCGTCCTGCAGCAGCGGAATCTTCTGGCGCGGATTGAGCCTGGTATACTCGGGGGTCTTGGTCTCGCCGGTCCGCGGGCCGATCGGTTTGACCTTGTAAGCCAGGCCCAGCTCGTGCATCGCCCAGTGCGGTCGAACGGTGCGGCTTGTCCCGACGCCCCACAGGGTGAGGTCTGGATTGTCGCTCATGTCACCATTTCTCTGCAGCGGGGCGAAGATCGAGTTCATGGGTCCAGCCGTCGCGGCTTTGCTGATGGGCAAACCAATACGCTTCGGCAATCGAGGAGGTCTTGGTCAGGCTGTCAGGAGGGATCTCGCTTGCCTCGATCCCCTTGGCCGCCTTCATGCGCTGATGAATGGCTTCGCTATCGACGCCGGCATCGATGATGAGGTGGACGACATGAATATTCTTGGGCCCGAGCTCGCGCGCCATGGCTTGGGCCAGCGCGCGAAGGCCGAATTTTGCCGATGAGAACGCGGCAAACCCCTTGCTACCGCGGATGCTTGCGGTCGCACCGGTAAAAAAGATGGTGCCGCGCCCGCGCGCCAGCATGACGCGAGCAGCTTCACGTCCGACCAGGAATCCGGCGTAGCACGCCAGCTCCCAGGCCTTGAAGAACAGCTTCTCCGTGGTCTCAAGCAGGGGCTTGTTGACGTTCGATCCGGCATTGAACAGGCAGATCTCGATCGGCCCGATCTCGCGTTCGACGTCCGCGAACAGCTTCTGGACCTCCGCTTCCTGGCGGGCATCGATGCTGAAGGCGTGGATGCCTTGGCCTTTCGCCCTGAGCTCATCCACCAGCGCCTGGGATTTGGCTGCATCGCGTCTGCAGATGCAAACAGTGTAGCCGCCGCCGGCAAACCGGCGTGCAACGGCAGCGCCGATGGCATCGCCCGCGCCGACCAGCATCGCGACCCCGCGACTTTCTCCCATGCTCGCCTCTCCCATAAGTTCTTATTTGATACGCTATCGGTATCGGCTGAAAGTCGCGTTGTAAACTGAGTTCTGGGGAGTCCCCGAATATGGCAGTGAAGTTGCCATTTTCTGATCCGCCCCTGACAGCAAAATAGCGATTGACGAGTTCTAAAAAAGAACGCATGTTTCGCGGCGAGGCGCAGTTTTGAAAAGCGCCGATGTTCTGCAGGTGGGAGGCGATTGGTCGTGGCGAAGCTGTCGCAAGGGCTCGGTTTCGATGAGACTGTTTTCGATTTGCTGAGCCGCATCCGTCAATCAATTCGTCGCCAGCCTACCAAAGCCCTGGGTCGAACCACGCCGGTCGAGGGACGCGCCTCTGGCCATGGTAACCTCCGGCAGCGCGCTGGCGAGATGAGAGCGGACGTGCACGTCGTCATCGGCCGCGACAATTGCGGTCCACGTTCCAGCGCCGACAGAACAGCTTCGCACACAGCGAGCCCAACCTAACCGGGAGAAGACCTTGAAAAAAAGAAATGCAACCGTCGCCGTGATCGGCGCGGGCGATTTCATCGGCGGCGAGATCGCCAAGAAGTTTGCCTCCGAGGGCTTCACCGTCTTCGCCGGCCGCCGCAACGGCGACAAGCTGGCGCCGCTGGTCAAGGAGATCGAGGCCGCCGGCGGCGCGATCCAGGCACGTTCGCTTGACGCGCGCAAGGAGGAGGAGATCGTCTCCTTCCTGAACGATGCCGACAAGCACGCGCCCTTGGATGTCTGCATCTTCAATATCGGCGCCAACGTCAACTTCCCGATCCTCGACACGACCGAACGCGTGTTCCGCAAGGTCTGGGAGATGGCCTGCTACTCCGGCTTCCTCGCCGGACGCGAGGCGGCCCGGCTGATGCTGCCGCGCGGTCAAGGCAACATTTTCTTCACCGGTGCGACCGCTTCCTTACGCGGCGGCAGCGGTTATGCCGCCTTTGCCAGCGCCAAATTCGGACTGCGCGCCGTGGCGCAGGCGATGGCGCGCGAGTTAGGCCCCAAGAATATCCATGTCGCCCACCTCATTATCGATTCGGGTGTCGACACCGAGTGGGTCCGGCAGCGGCGCCTGGAAGCGCTCGGCCCCAATGCGCTCGACGATCCAGATTTGCTGATGCCGCCGGCCTCGGTCGCGACCTCCTATTGGCAGCTTTATCAGCAGCCGAGAAGCGCCTGGACTTTCGAGATGGAAATCCGCCCCTTCGGTGAGAAGTGGTAGGACGCGCACGATGGAACTCGCACTGTCTCCCGAAGACGCAGCCTTCCGTGAGGAGGTGCGCGCTTTCATCGCCGAAAACTATCCGAAGGAAATGCGCGTCCCCAATCCGGAGACCGACCTGACCAAAGAGCAATCCTTGCTCTGGCACCGCATCCTCTACAAGAAGGGCTGGATCGCGCCGCTCTGGCCCAAGGAATATGGCGGCCCCGGCTGGTCGATTACCCGGCGTTTCATCTTCGAGCAGGAAACAAGCCGGGCCGGGACGCTGCCGCCGTTAGCGTTCAGCGTCACCATGGTGGGTCCCGTCATCTACACCTTCGGCAACGACGCACAAAAACGGAAGTTCTTGCCGCGGATCCTCTCGGGTGAGGATTGGTGGTGCCAGGGCTATTCCGAGCCGGGCTCGGGCTCGGACCTCGCCACGGTCCGGACCAAGGCCGTGCGCGACGGCGACCACTACATCGTCAACGGTCACAAGACCTGGACGACGTTGGCGCAGCACGCCGACTGGATCTTCTGCCTGGTGCGTACAGATCCGGGCGCAAAGCCTCAGGCCGGCATCTCGTTCCTCCTGATCGACATGAAATCGCCCGGCGTCACCGTGCGTCCGATCATCACAATCGATGGATCGCACGAGGTCAATGACGTCTTCCTCGAGGATGTCCGCGTCCCCGTCGAGAACCTGATCGGCGAGGAGAACAAGGGCTGGACCTACGCAAAATTCCTGCTGGGCAACGAGCGCACCAGCATGGCCGGGATCGGCCGGTCGACGCGCTATCTCGACCGGCTGAAGAAGATCGTGAAGGCGGAGATCGCAGCGGACGATCCGGCGCATCTCGAATTCAGCAAGGAGATCGGTCGGATCGAACTCGACGTGCTTGCGCTCGAGGCCACCGAGCTGCGCGTCATTGCCCAGATGGCGCGCGGCATCGATCCGGGTCCCGCGGCCTCGCTGTTCAAGATCCGCGGCACCGAGATCTTTCAGGGGATTACCGAGCTGACGCATCGTGCCATCGGCAATTACGGACTGGCGCTTCGCGAGCAACCGCTGAGCGCAAACCAGTTCATGCCGGGTCCCGATTACGTCCACACCGCGTCGGAAAAGTACCTGAACGCGCGCAAGCTCAGCATCTACGGCGGATCGAACGAGATCCAGCGCAACATCATCGCCAAAGCGGTGCTCGGCCTTTAGCAACAGCGCAACAAGAGGATCGGATGGATATCCAGTTCACGGAAGAGCAGGAACTGTTGCGCTCCAGCGTACAGCGCATGCTGCGCGACCAGTACAGCTTCGAGGCGCGCCGCAAGATCGTTGCCAGCGAAGACGGCTGGAGCCGCAGGCAGTGGGGCGCGTTCGCGGAGCTCGGCCTGCTTGCCGCGCCGTTCTCCGAGGAGAGTGGCGGCCTCGGTGGCGGCCCGCTGTCCACCATGATCGTTGCCCAGGAGTTCGGCCGTCACCTTGTCGTGGAGCCGTATGTCGAGACGGTCGCGCTGGCCGGCGGCTTGATCGAGCATGCAGGGACGAAAGAGCAGAAGCAGGCTTTCATTCCCGATATCATCGCCGGACAGAAGATCTGGGCGCTGGCCTGGACCGAAAAAATCTCGCGCTTCGATCTCGCCAATGTTGCGACCACGGCACGGCGCGAGGGCGACGACTACATGCTCAGTGGTGAGAAGACCGCCGTCATCGCCGCGCCATGGGCGGACTATCTCATCGTCTCCGCCCGGACCAAGGGCACGCGCGACGATCGCGGCGGCGTCAGCCTGTTCGTCGTCGACGCCCGGGCGGCCAATCTCGATCTGCGGAGCTTCAAGACCATCGACGGCCGCCGCGCTGCGGAAATCACCTTCCGCGACGTTCGCGGCGAGTTGCTCGGCAGCGAGGGCGAAGGTGTCGCCCTGCTGGAAGCGTGCCGGGATCGGGCCATCGGCGCGCTCTGCGCCGAGGCGGTCGGCGCGATGGCCGAACTGAACTCCGCGACGCTGGAATACTCCAAGGCCCGAAAGCAGTTCGGTGTCACCATCGGCAGCTTCCAGGTGCTGCAGCACCGGATGGTCGACATGTTCATCGCCCATCAGGAGGCGCTCTCCTTGATGCAGCATCTCAATCTCAGCCTCGGCGTCGGCGAGAGCGGCATCTCGCGCCTCGCCTCCGGCGCCAAGTCGAAGGTCGGCTATGCCGGCAAGTTCATCGCCGACCAGGCCGTGCAGCTGCATGGCGGCATGGGCATGACCGACGAATTGAACGTCGGCCATTACTTCAAGCGCATCTCCTCCATCAACATCCAGTTCGGCGATCCCGCTCACCACTTGCTGCGTTATGTGCAGCTCGACGCGGCTGCGTAACAAAAGAGGCAAGCATGACGACAGAGGCAGTTATCGTTTCCACCGCCCGCACCGGCGTCGGCAAGGCCTACCGCGGAGCGCTGAACAACACCGAGGGCCCGACCATGGCCGGCCATGTGATGGCCGAGGCGGTCAGGCGCGCGGGCATCGAGCCCGGCGAGGTCGAGGACGTCGTGATGGGGTGCGCGATGCAACAAGGCACCATGGTGATGAACGTCGCACGCAAGGGTGCGATTCGTGCCGGCCTGCCGGTCACCGTCGCCGGCACCACGATCGATCGGCAGTGCGCATCCGGCCTGCAAGCGATTGCGGTCGCGGCACGCTCGATCATGCTGGATGGCGTCGAGGTCGCAATCGGAGGCGGTATCGAATCGATCAGCCTGGTGCAGAACGAACACATGAACAGATTCCATGCGGTCGACGACGAGCTGCTGGCGATGAAGCCGGAGATGTACATGTCGATGCTCGACACCGCCGAGATCGTCGCCGAGCGTTACAAGATCGGCCGTGACCGGCAGGACGAATACAGCCTCGAATGTCAACGCCGCATCGGTGCCGCGGTGCAGGCCGGCCGTTTCAACGACGAGATCGTCCCGATCACGACCAGGATGGCCGTCGTCAACAAGGACACCAAAGAGGTCACCTATCAGCAGGTAACGCTGTCGAAGGATGAAGGCCCGCGCCCCGAGACCACGGCGGAAGGGCTCGCGAAGATCAAGCCGGTGTTCGAGGGCAAGACCATCACGGCGGGCAATGCCAGCCAGCTCTCCGACGGTGCATCGGCCTGCGTGATCATGAGCGACAAGATCGCCGCCAAGAAAGGCCTGAAGCCGCTCGGCATCTTCCGCGGGTTCGTCGCCGCCGGTGTCGAGCCGGACGAAATGGGCATCGGTCCGGTCGCGGCGATCCCGCGCCTTCTCAGGCGGCACGGTCTGAAGATCGATGACATCGATCTCTGGGAGCTGAACGAAGCCTATGCGGTCCAGGTGATCTACTGCCGCGACAAGCTCGGCATCGATCCGGACAGGCTGAACGTCAACGGCGGCTCGATCGCGATCGGCCATCCCTATGGCATGACGGGCAGCCGGCTTGCGGGGCACATCCTGATCGAGGGGCGGCGGCGCAAGGCGAAATACGGCGTGGTGACCATGTGCATCGGCGGCGGCATGGGCGCGGCTGGCCTGTTTGAAATCGTCAACTGATCGGAAAGCGGAGAAGCGCACGTGAAGACAGCAATTACTGAACTGTTCGGCATCCAGCATCCGATCATCCAGGGCGGCATGCACTATGTCGGCTTCGCCGAGCTGGCAGCTGCGGTGTCGAACGCCGGCGGTCTCGGCATCATCACCGGCCTGACCCAGCGGACGCCGGAGCTGCTGGCGAAGGAAATCGCGCGCTGCCGCGACATGACCGACAAGCCGTTCGGTGTGAACCTGACCTTCCTGCCGAGCTTCACCGCGCCGCCCTATCCGGAATACATCGCCGCCATCAAGGAAGGCGGCGTCAAGGCGGTGGAGACCGCCGGCCGCAGCCCGGAAGCGTACATGCCGGCGCTGAAGGCGGCCGGCATCAAGGTGATCCACAAATGCACCTCGGTGCGGCATTCGCTCAAAGCCGAGAGGATCGGTTGCGACGCCATCAGCGTCGACGGCTTCGAATGCGGCGGTCATCCCGGCGAGGACGATATCCCGAACATGATCCTGCTGCCGCGCGCGGCGGACGAATTGAAGATTCCGTTCGTGGCCTCGGGAGGCATGGCGGATGCGCGCAGCCTCGTTGCCGCACTGTCGATGGGCGCCGCCGGCATGAACATGGGCACCCGCTTCATCGCAACCAAGGAAGCTCCCGTCCATGCCAACGTCAAGCAGGCCCTGGTCAAAGCCACCGAGCTCGACACCGTGCTGGTAATGCGCGCGCTGCGCAATACCGAGCGCGTGCTGAAGAACAAGGGCGTCGATCACCTGCTCGAAGTCGAGCGCGAGAGGGGGGCGAGCCTCAAGATCGAGGACATCCATGAGCAGGTCGCGGGCGTCTACCCCAGGGTGATGGTCGACGGCGAGATGGACGCCGGCGCCTGGAGCTGCGGCATGGTGGTCGGGCTGATCAACGATATCCCGACGGTGAAGGAGCTGATCGACCGCATTATGACCGAAGCCGAGCAGATCATCCGGCAGCGCTTGACCGGATTCCTCGACGGTACTGTCTCGACTGTGGCCGCGCGCGCCGTTGCGTGACAAAGATCGTTGCGGGCGAACGCCTTAGAGCAGAATGAGTTTTGCTCGAATCCATGCGGGCGCGGCATTCGTCACCTCTCCCGAAGGGAGAGGTCGGATCGCATCGAAAGATGCGATCCGGGTGAGGGGTTACGGTCTCGCCGGGTGCCGCGCCCATCACCCGGATTGCACTGGACGATGCTTCGCATCGCAGCCCTTCCAGGAAGAGCGTCCAGAGGCTCAAAGGCAAAATCGATGGGCTTCTGGTCTCCGGCAACAAAGATCCGTGGCCTGAGGTACGCGACCAGCTGAACCGACTTCTGCGCGGCTGGTCGAGTTACTTCAGCTACGGCACCCGGCTGATGGCCTACCGGGCGGTCGACAATCACGTCTATGATCGCGTGCGACACTTCCTGCGAAGACGGTGCAAGGTGCAAGGACGCGGCACACGAAGGTTCCCCGCTGACCATGTCTTCGGGCCCGCCGGCGTGCTGCGGCTCCGCCGCGTGCATCTTGGGCCGCTGCCGCGTGCCATGTGATGAAACCAGTCGGAAAGCCGGATGCCGGAAATCGGCACGTCCGGTTTGGCCCAATCCGACCTCTCCCCGTTGGGGAGAGGTGAATCGCGCCGCTCCCTATCCCTCATACTGATCCGGCCCCATCGCCCATGATGTCTGATCGTGGCCGAACGCGTAATTGCGGTTGGTGAGCGCCGGATTGCGATTGACCATCGGCCGCATGAACATCGGGTGCGTCGCACTGCGCACTTCATGCTCGAGTGTGAACAGCGGCTTGCCGCTCCCGAGATCGACGATGTCGCAAAACCGGTACTGGTATTGATTGTCCTCGCGGGAGATCAGCTTGCGCGCCTTTAGCCTGCGGTAGGGACCTGAGAAATCGGTGATGTACATCTGCACATGGTGCCCGTCATAGTCGCGCTGGGGCCGGTCGGTCTCGCGGAACAAGAGGTGCTGGTCGCGGCCCGTCTTCACTGCCGCAACCGTGCCATCGCCATTCCACAATTCGGCCGGCATGCCCATGATCTCCGGATAGAAGGCGCAAATTGCAGGCGCGGTCCCGATGGGCACCTCGAACTCGACATAGGGGATGCCGAGCGCGATGCGCCCAAAACGCGCCGCGTCCGGCTCATAGCAGCGCAGGCGGTTGCCCCACGGACAGGTCGCCTCGACATAGCCGTTATGCTCGGCGAATGCGAACGCCGTGCCTTCAAGTTTGCTTGCAACCGACGCCAGCCGTTGCAACAGCGCCTCGCGGCCTTCGATCACCAGCCCGATATGACCGCGCAGCATCTGCGGCCTGCCGCTCGGCAAGTGAAACTGGCTCCGTCCGGCGTTGATCCACATGTTGGTATCGGACACCATCAGATAGGGATCGCGGGTCAGCCCAAGTCCCGTGACGTAGAATAAAGTCGCCAGGCGCTGATCCGGAACCTGGATGTTGACGTGCTCGAAATGAATCGCGTTGCCGAGATCTTCTTTGGATCGATCGAATTGTTGCGGCATGGATGCGGCTCTGGGGTGGGATGACGGATAGGTTATCCTAGAGCAGAAGGTCGAGCAGTTGAACCGTAGCGCGATCACATCTGCCGGTCGAGGCATGCTGCCGGCCATCTTGCCGTGCTCGACTACGACTCGCTATGACAAGGCCGCGATTGCGGCGTCGTCAAGGCGGCATCATCTAGCGGCTATGCACCGCCGCGCGCGTCACGCGTTCAGCAGGAACGAAACCGCGGCCGGCGGACTTCTACCGCAGGCCTGCGGCGCGAACCCGTGCAAGCATCTGTCGGTGGAGGACCATGAGGGACAGCAAGTCGGATGTCGCCGACATCAGCAATGCAGTTCACCTCTGCATCGACATGCAGAACATCTTCGCCCGTGGCGGTCTCTGGGAAACGCCATGGATGGAGAAGGTTCTGCCGACGATCGTCTCGATCGTTTCCCGTCACCAGACTCGAACGATCTTTTCGCGCTTCATCACGCCGCAGGATCCGGAAGACCGTCCCGGGCAGTGGCAAAGCTATTTTCGCCGCTGGAAGCAGGCCACGCGCGGCTGCCTGCCGCCATCCGGGCTCGAACTCGTGCCTGCGCTCGCCCGGTTCGTTCCGCCGGCCCTCGTCATCGACAAGCCGGCCTATTCGGCGTTCAGCAGCTCCAGCCTCGCAAGCCTACTGATCGAGAAGGGGATCGGCACGGTGGTGATTACGGGGGCGGAGACGGATGTCTGCGTCCTATCGACGGTGCTGAGCGCCGTCGATCTCGGCTTTCGGGTCGTCATCGTCGAAGATGCGCTTTGCAGTTCGTCCGACGTCGGGCACGACGCGCTCATGACCATGTACCGCAACCGCTTCCACGGCCAGGTCGATCTGGTGAGGGCAGAGGAACTCGAGACGTTCTGGCGCGAGTAGAGAACGTCACGTCTGTGCCGACTGGCTGCTCATTTCTCGCGCTATTTCTCGCGTTTGCCTGCAACCGTCACTTCGCGCTAGACTTAACGTGACGCGTGCGTTCGCACGGCAAATCCCATATGCATGGCGATCGGCTGCCGAATCGAGATGAGTTCGGCTCGCGTGCAATTGACGATCGTTGACGACCAGAAACGGATTAACGTGCGGCATTCCCAAAAAGCTCGGCCCGCCAAAGCTTCGCGAACCAGCTCGCGAACCAAGAGCCTGCCAAAGAAGCGTTCGCCAAACAGGCGTCTGCCGAAGAAGAGTTCGCCAAAGACGAGCAAAGCGGTGCAACGCGCTGCGATCTCGTCGTCGTCGCCGCTTGGCATGATGGCGCTTCATCTGCTCGCCCAATGGAAGCAGTCCGGCCGCAGCGGCCTCGTGTTCCTCGCCGAGAACGAGAGCAGGGCGGAGCGGCTCGGCAGCGTCATTCATGCGCTTGACCCGTCCTGCGAGGTGCTGGTGTTTCCGCGATTGAACACCTTGCCGTTCGATCAATTGGAGCCGTCTCGCGAGATCGCGGGGCGCCGCGCCTCAGTGCTGAGACGCCTTGCGAAATCGAAGCGACCGATCTTTCTGGTCTCGACGGCCGAAGCCGTGATGGAGCGCCTGCCGCCGCCGGCGAGCCTGTCGCGCCTCAACATCAGCCTGAAGATCGGCGGCGCGTTCTCCGAGCAGGAGCTTCGCTCGCGTCTCGAAAGCCTTGGATACGATCTGGACGAGGAGCCGGATTATCCCGGCGGCGGCCTATTTCATGGCCAGACATTCGAGATATTTCCCGCGGGTGCGCTTGGTCCGTTCCGGATAGAGCATTCGGCTCGCGCGATACGCCGCATCGTGGCGTTCGACCCGAAGCAGCATGACATCATTTTTGAGACCCGGGAGCTCCTGGTCGATCCGATGTCGGAGCGGCTCGGCTTCGCCGGCAAACGCGGCAAGCGCGCGACGCTGTTCGAATATTGCGGACGTGCCAAATGGATCGCGGATGCAGGCGTCCCATTGCACGCCGATGGCTGGCTGAGCACGATCGAGGAGGCGGCGGGTCGCGCCGACCGCGAACGCGAATATTTGGGCCCGCGCGAATGGAAGCAGGCGACCAGGGGCATGAAGGTGTTGCCGCAGGCCGCCCGGTTCCAACCGACGCCGGAGTTTTCGAAGCTGACGTCCTCCAGGAAAGCCCTTCGCGGCTTCGTCGAAGAGACGCGGCGAGCCGGTTCGCGACTGATCTTCGTCGCAGCGCAGGAGGAGGATCTGCGTGCGATGGAGCGGATGAGCGGCGTCAGGGCGGAGCGTCTGGCGGATTGGAACGAGGTGACGAGCGGACGCGATCGCGAAGCGGCGCTGCTGGCCGATTTCGATGCGGGCTTCGTCGTCGCCGGCAAGAAGGCTCTCGTCGTCGTGACGGCTGCCGACGTGCTCGGCAGCCGGGCGCATCATCCGCAGCCGATGGCCAGAAGCGGCAGCGCAGCGTTCGATCATGCCGACGTACCGGAGCAGGGCACGGTGGTGGTCCATCTCCAGCGGGGCCTTGCCGTGCTCGATGGCTTGCAGACCGTGAACACGGGCGGCGGCGCGTGGCGCGAGATGGTCAGGCTTGGGTTCGCTGGCGACAACGCGGCTCTCGTCCCGCCGCCTGATCTGGCCTTGATGTGGCCCTATGCGGCTGAGCGCGGCAAGGTGGCGCTCGACAAGGCGGATGGCAGCACGTGGTGGGCTCGCCGCACCGAGGCTGAGCGGGAAATCCAGATCGCCGGCAAGGTGCTCGCCAAGCACATCAGCCAGCGCCGCCGGCGGCGCGCTGCGAAACTGGTTCCGCCGGGGCCGGTCTACGAGAAATTCGTCGCGCGCTTTCCCTATTTCACGACGAGCGGCCAGGCGGCAGCCATCCGCGATGTGTTGGATGATCTTGCGTCCGGCCACCCGATGGACCGCGTGGTTTGCGGCGATGTGGGATTCGGCAAGACCGAGGTGGCGCTGCGGGCGGCAGCCGCCGTGGTGCTGTCGGGCAAGCAGGTGGCGATTGCGGTGCCGACGACCGTGCTGGCTCGGCAGCACGTCGCAACGTTCAGCAAGCGTTTTGCCCCGTTCGGCATCGAGGTGGGCAGCCTGTCGCGGGCCGCGTCAGGTGCGGAAGTGCGGGCGACGAAAGAGGGCTTGCGCAGCGGCCGGATGAATATCGTGGTCGGAACGCAGGCGCTCGCTTCAAAAGACGTGAAGTTTGACGATCTTGGCCTCGTCATCGTCGACGAGGAGCAGCATTTTGGCGCAGCCGAGAAAGCGAAGCTGTCGGCGCTGGCCAAGAATCTCCACGCGCTCTGGATGAGCGCGACGCCGATCCCGCGGACTCTCGCCGCCGGTCTTGCCGGCTTCAGGGATTTGAGCATCATCGCCTCGCCCCCGGTTCACCGGCTTCCGGTCGCAACCAGGATCGCTCCGTTATCGGATGCCGCCATCGCCTCGGCGTTGCTGCGCGAGCAGAGGCGTCACGGGCAGAGCTTCCTGATCTGTCCACGCATCCAGGATCTCGATCCCCTGCTGGCACGCGTGCAGGCGGTGGCGCCCGATCTTCGCATCGTCTGTCTCCATGGCAGATTGGCTGCCGACGAGATCGACGATCGGATGATGAGCTTCGTCGAAGGCGGAGCCGACGTTCTGCTTGCGACCAACATCGTGGAGAGCGGTCTCGATATCCCGCGTGCGAACACCATCGTGGTGTGCTGGCCTGAAAAATTCGGGCTTGCCCAGCTTCACCAGCTGCGCGGGCGGGTGGGCCGTAGCGGCATACGCGCCTTCGCATATCTCTTAACCGAGACGGCTTCCGTTCAGTCCGAGAAACGGCTTGCAGTTCTCGAGGAGTTCAGCCGGCCGGGCGCAGGATTTGCCATCAGCGAGCGCGATCTGGACCTGCGAGGTGCGGGAGACCTGTTTTCGGAAGCGCAATCCGGCCATGTCCAGGTCTTCGGGCCCGTGCTCTACAGCCACCTCCTGAAAATGGCATCGGAGAAGGCCGATGGACGAATCGAGATGTGGGTGCCAGACCTCAATCTGCCGGTCGCCGACATGCTTCCGGAAACCTATGTGCAGTCGGAGCCCGTGCGGCTCGAACTCTACGCCCGTGCCGCAAGGTGCCGAAGCGAGGACGATCTCGACGATCTGGAGGAGGAAACCTCCCGCCGTTTTGGGCGGTTGCCGCCGGTGGCCCGCGACTTCTTCGCTGCAGCAAGACTCAGGCTTGATTGCAGGCGCAGAGGCATCGTCCGCCTCGACGTCGGGGCGGGCGCGGTGGCCGCGACGTTCCTGCCGGGACGTTTGCGGAAATCGAAGGGGCGATCGCTGCAACGCGATGGCGATCGCGTCGTCTACCACAGTCCCATGCGGGATGCCCCGTTCGACAGGGTCGAAGAATTGTTCGACCTTCTCGACGACACGTGATGGTGGCGAGATAGCCGAGCGCACGGCGACATTCGCCGCGCATGGGAACCGCAAGCGGCAGCTCGGGTTGGTCGGATTGCACCAATTGCCGAGGAGTCCGTATGACGGAACCGGACGTTCGCAAGGGCATGCCGCCCGTCAAGCTGTCGCGGGAGGCGTTCGAGAGCCGCTACAGGAGCCAGTTCGTTGATCCCGCCTTTGCGCGGCTCCAGCGGGAGCTCGACGCCATCGTCGGCGCCGCCTGGGACGCCTACAGCCATTCGCGGAAAGCGCCGCTGACCCGGAAGGCGGGTGCTGGCTTTGCTGATCCCGAATACGATCTCGCCGTCGACTGGCTCGCTGCGCGCGCGGCCATCCTCGAGGCGCAGCGGCGGTATGACGATGCGAGCGAGACGCCGCGCATCCTCATCATCAACGGCTCGGCGCGCAGCGAGCACACCTGTCCCGGCGAGATGTCCAAGACCTGGCGCATGGTCAAGCTGGCCGAGCCTGTGTTCGTCGAGATGGGATTTGCCGTCGACATTCTCGATCTCTCCCGCCTGACCTCGGAGTTCGGCAAGAATATCCATCCCTGCAAATCCTGCGTCGCCACCGCCATGCCGCTGTGCCATTGGCCGTGCAGTTGCTACCCCAACTACTCGCTGGGGCAGACCGGCGACTGGATGAACGAGATCTATCCGCTCTGGGTCGCCGCCTACGGCATCCTGATCGCGGCGCCGGTGAACTGGTATCACGTGCCTGCCGGTCTCAAGGCGATGATGGATCGCATGGTCTGCGCCGATGGCGGCAATCCCGATCCGACGTCGACGCATGGCAAGAAGGCCGCCGAGGCCAAGGCGATGGAGCTGAAGGGCTGGCCCTATCCGCGTCATCTCGCCGGCCGCCATTTCGGGCTTGTCATTCACGGCGACAGTGTTGGCGCCGAGAGCGCGCGCCGGGCCTTGTCCGACTGGCTGACCGACATGCAGCTGATCTCGGCCGGCCGCTTCGCCGAGCTCGACGGCTATGTCGGCTACATGGAGCCGTACGCGACCTCGCACCGTGAGCTAGATGAAGACCGCGAATTTCAGCAGGAGGTGCTGAATGCGGCGCGCACGCTCGGCAACGCGGTCCGGCTCGCGCGCAGCGGACGGCTGCGCGATCCCAGCGCGGGCCTGGAAGATCCCAACCCAAAATGACCGGCCTGAAAGGACAATAGAATGCTCGAAGAGAAACTCAAGGAAGCCATCATCGGCGAGCTGCAGCGGCAGGCCGCCAACCGGCCGCAATCCCTGAAGGTCGAAGGCTCCTCGGAAGAGTTGGTCGTCAACGGCAAGATCGATCTTGCCGATCTGGTGATGGTGATCGCGGGCTCGGTTGCCGGCGGGCCGTAGCGCGTTCAAATCTTGCTGTGTCAAGCCCACCCTTCTCCTCATCCTGAGGAGCGCGGAACGCGCGTCTCGAAGGATAGGTCGGGCCTTCATGGTTCGAGACGCGCTTCGCGCTCCTCACCATGAGGGTCTTGTGACGCAGCAATATTACAGCAGGGCTTTCAACCTCAGCGCATCGGCCGGCGCTGCGCTCTTCTGGTCGTTGTCGAAATAGACATAGACGTCGCAGCCCTGTCGTTTCCACGACTTGATGCGGCGCGCCCACTGCGCGAGCGCCGGCTGCGAATAGTGGCCGTGATAACGGCCGCCGGGGCCATGGCCGCGAACATAAACGAAATCCGCCGTGCGCTTCCACGGCGCCGGCGCGTCATGATGGTCCGACAGGCAGAGCGAGATGTTCTCGTCGGCCAGCATCCGCAGGATGCGGGGCTGATACCAGCTCGGATGGCGGAATTCGAAACTGTAGCGGCGCTTCTTCGAGAGCAGCTTGAAGAATGAGGCAAGGCGATCGGCGTCCGCCTCGAATTGCGGCGGCAGCTGGAATAGGATCGGCCCGATCTTGCCGCGCAGCAACGAAACGCGGTCCTCCAGCAGTTCGAGGCTGTTGACGGAGCGGTCGGATAGGCGCTTCCAATGGGTGATGAATTTCGACGCCTTCCAGGCGAAGACGAAGTCGCGGCCGGTCTGATCCCGCCAGGCTTTGACGGCCTCTTGCGTCGGTGTGCGGTAGAAAACGCCGTTCAGCTCGGTGGTGTCGAATTGACTGGCGTAATAGCGAAGCTGTTCTTTCAGCCGTAAGCCCTCGGGAAAGAACGGACCTCGCCAGGATGCGTAGTGCCAGCCGGAGGTGCCGATCAGAACGCGCGCCATTTTCACGTGCCGTCCGTTGCCGTCGTCGGAGGCGGCACTCGGGTAGGCCGCGCTTTTCCGAAAGGGGAACGTCTATGGAGCAGATACGTTTCTTGTCGGGATGGAACGTGCTGGCAGGAACCCGACCCAGGAACCAACCGATGTATGCGCTGTTCGAAGGCAACAAGCAGATCGGCAATCCGTTCTCCTCCGAGAAAGAGGTGTGGGAAGCGGCGCTGATCGAAGGACTGGTGACCGACGTTCCAGTTGCGGATGAGGAGGGCGGCCGGATTCTGCCGAACGGCTATCACGTCGAGCGGGTGGATGAGGTCTGCGAGCCGCGGCCGGAGTGGAAGCTGCCCCGCGAGATATCGTGAGCGGATTCGCTTCGCGCTAGTTCGAGGTCAGCGCCGCCTTGGCCACTTCGGCCATCCAGCTTGACGCCACCGGCAGGATCGCATCGTTGAAATCGTAGCGCGGGCCGTGCAGCTCGGCGCCGTCGCGCAATTTCCCGTTGCCGATCCAGACGAAGGCGCCCGGCCGCTGCTGGAGGTAGAAGGCAAAGTCCTCGCCGGCCATGCTGGGCGCGAGATCGCGCCGCACGTGGGCCCGCACTTTCTCCGCAGCCATTCGCGCCAGGCCCGCTTCGGCCGGCGTGTTGATGACGACGCCGACGCCCATGACGATCTCGGGCGTGACCTTGACGCCAAAGCTCGTCGCGATGCCGGCGCAAGTCCGCTCGATTCCGTTCAGGATGACGTCCTTGACGCCGTCGCGATGAAACCGGAGCGTGCCGCGGATCACCACGCGCCCGGCGATCTGGTTTGCCGCCGTGCCGCCCTCGATCGTGGACAGCGAGAGCACGGCGGTGTCGAGCGGATCGACGCTCCGCGAAACGATCGATTGCAGCGCGACGATGAGATGGCCGGCCGCCATCACCGGATCGCGCGTCAGATGCGGCATGCCGGCATGTCCGGCATGGCCATCGATGGTGATGGTGACGCGTCCGCCGGAGGCCATGACGACGCCGTCATGGACCGCGATCGTGCCGGCCTCGAGGCCCGGCCAGTTGTGAAAGCCGAACACCCGGTCCATCGGAAAGCGCTCAAACAGGCCAGCTGCGACCATCGCGCGCGAGCCGCCAAAGCCTTCCTCGGCGGGCTGGAAGATGAAATCGATGGTGCCGCTCCAGTCGGTGTCGCCGACCAGCAGCGCCGCCGCGCCGAGCAGCGAGGCCGTATGCCCGTCATGCCCGCAGGCATGCATCACGCCGGGATTGCACGAGGCATGGGGCAGGCCGGTGTCCTCGGTGATCGGCAGCGCATCCATGTCGGCGCGCAGCCCAACGCGGCCCTGCGCAGACCCCCGCCTCAGCGTCGCGACGACGCCATGCCCGCCGATGCCGGCCTCGAAGGGAATGCCGAGCTCGGTGAGCTTGTCCTGCACAAAGGCGGCGGTAGCCTTCTCCTGGAGGGAGAGCTCGGGATGCGCATGCAAATGCCGGCGCCACGTGGTCAGTTTCTGGTGCAGCTCGGGTGTCAAGGCGGGGTCTCTCGTGCCGGCAGCCACCACCATAGCGGAATCTTCGCGTCTTGCATCCAACAGCAGCGAATGCCTCGCGTGCAGCAAAGCGGGGCTACTTGGATTTCGATTAGGGTTGAGTGCTACCGCGAAGAAGGTTCCCTCTCCCGCTTGCGAGAGGGCTGGGGTGAGGGTGTCTCCACGTCGGGATTCTATCCCGATGAGGAGAGAGCCCTCACCCGGCGCGCGGGACGATGCTGCGCATCGCCCGAGGCGCGCCGACCCCTCCCGCAAGCGGGAGAGGTAAGGAGGAGGCTACGCGCTACGCCGCCACCTTCGCCAGCCCCTTCCAGTCGAAGCCGATCCCGTGGCCGGGCCGCACCGGGGCGAGTGCCATGCCGTCGTCGAGCACCAGCGGATGCTCGATGTAGGTGTCGAGCCCGAAGCCGTGGGCCTCCAGATAAGAGCGGTTCGGGCTGGCCGCGAGCAAATGCACGGTGATGTCGTGCGCGCCGTGGCTGGTGACGGGAAGATTGAAGGCCTCGGCCAGCCGCGCAATCTTCATGAACGCACTGACGCCGCCGCAATTGGTGACGTCGGGCTCGGGATAGGACACCGCGCCAGTGACGATGTAGTTCTTGAACTCCCACAGCGAACGCAAATTCTCGCCCGCCGCGATCGGCACGCCGCCGGCCTGCATGATGTGCGCGTGTCCCGCGACGTCGTCGGGAATGATCGGCTCCTCGAGCCAGGTGAGGTCGAACGGCACGAACGCACGGGCGGCGCGGATGGCTTCCTCGACCGTCCACTTCATGTTGGCGTCCGCCATCAGCTGAAAGCCGTCGCCGAGATGTTTTCGCATGGCAGCGACACGAGTAACATCGAATTTGAGGTCGGGCCGGCCGACCTTCATCTTGATGGCGCGAAAGCCTTTTGCGAGATTGCCATCGGTCTGCTTCAGAAGCGCCTCCACCGAGAGATCGAGGTCGATGCCGCCGGCATAGCAGGGCACGCGCGAATCGTAGCCGCCGAGCAGCCGGAACAGCGGCAGCCCCGCGCGCCGCGCCTTCAAATCCCACAGCGCGATGTCGAGCGCAGAGAGCGCCAGCACCACAGGCCCGCCGCGCCCGCCATAATGCAGGCCCCACCAGACGTGATGCCAGATCGCTTCGGTGTCGTCCGCCTCGCGTCCCTCGACCAGCGGCGGAATCTCGCGCCTGAGGATGTCTGCGACAGCACCGCCATTGCGCCCCACGGTGTAGGTGTAGCCCACGCCTTCGGCGCCGTCGGCATCGCGGATGCGGCAGGTGATCAGCTCGAACGCCGCGATCTCGCCATGGGTAGAGTCGGAGAGCGTGACGGGGAGAGGGATCCGGTAGAATCCGGTCTCGATGGTTGCAATGCGGGCCATGTTTCCATCCTGCTTTTTCTTTGCAGGCTAGGCCGACGACCGCCCTCGGGCAAGGGTGACCAGCGCAAACCAGCTCACCGCTTCGTTGCAAGCTGCACCGCCAGCGCACAGCCGCGGTCGTATTCGTCGAGATTGATCCATTCGTCGACGGTGTGCGCCTCGTTCTGGCCGGCGCCGAAGGTCACGGTCGGTACCCCGTGGCGGACCATCCAGTTCGCATCGAGGCCACCATTGGCGGCGCGAACGTTCGGCGTTCCGCCGACGGCGGTCACCGCTTCGATGGCGCGTTTGACCGCCGGCAGATTGTCCTTCATGCGGAACGGAAAATAGTCGGTCTCGGCCTTGAACTTGACGCGGCCGGACTTGCCTTGCGCGTTGGTGACCTTCTTGGCCGCTTTCTCGAACGCGGCCTTGTAGGCCTTGGTGATCTCCTTGAAGAACTTTCCGTCGTGACTGCGGCTTTCGCCGCGCACGTGCACATAGTCGGTGACGACGTTGGTGGCATCGCCCGCGGGGCGGCCCTCGCCGCCGGTGACGGGACCGACATTGCTGGTGCCCTGCCGCTTGCCCTTCACGACCTTGCCGAACCAGCCGCCGGCCTTCACCTCGGCGAGCGCAAGCGCGAGGATCATGGTCGACGAGATACCGCGCTCGGGCGCGACGCCGGCATGCGAGGCGCGGCCGAAAATCTCGACAGTCCAGCGATCCGCACCGACGGCGCCGATGATGACATTGGATGCGGAACCGCCGTCATAGTTGAACGCCATCACCGGCGAGCCGAGCTCCTCGGTATTGACGTGGCGCGCGCCATAGAGACCGCTCTCCTCGCGCACGCAGAACAACAGCGTGATCGGCGGATGATCGAGCCTCTGCTTGGCAAGCTCGGCCGCCAGCGTCACCAGCACGCCGCAGCCGGTGCGGTTGTCGCCGCCGAGCGCGGTCTTGGCCTCGTTGACGACCTTGCGCCCGGAGAGTTTCGGCCTCGCGCCGGCGCATAGCGGCACGGTGTCCATGTGGGTCATGAACATGATGCGCGGCTGGTTGTGCAGCGCGCCGCGGCCGGGCAGGTCGACAATGAGGTTGCCGGTTTCGGTCGGCACGGGAATGCGCGTGTTGGCGTCGTCGAGCCGGATTGCGCCCGCAGGCACGCCGACCTCGTTCAGCGCGGCCGAAAGCTCGCGCCCGATCGCCGCCTCCTGTCCGGTGACGCCCGCGACGGCGAGAAAGCGCATGAGGCGGTCGGTGGCGGCTTTGGTGTCGACGGGCATGAGTTGTTCCTTGTGATGCACGGTACGCGTCAGCATCTCCTGCTGTAGGTTGTTTCGCAAGGCTGCCTCAACGCATGAATCGCGGCGTTGCGTTGCTATCCACGCATGGTCGCAGAACCTCGCGCCATGCTGAAGGCAGTATTAGCGACCTCAAACCGCTCCGTGATCTCCGTCACCGACCCTATTCGCGGGTTCATACATGGTGTCTCCACGCTGCGATTGGGCAGCCGGGAAAAGGGACATCACCATAATGATCGCAAGATAAACGACGCGGCGGTAAAAGCGTGCAACAACGCGCATCCGATGTTCGGGGAAGGGTTGATCCTGCGCCATGCTGGCCCTCAGCGTCGATCCCGAGAGCTCGCCAGTTGCAGCGGGCTCTCGCGGGCTCGTCGACGACGCGCAGTTGGGCTCCATGGCATGGGCGGAGGCGGTCGCTCGCCGCACAGCGGATGGAGGTCGGACCAGTTCCTGTTGTTCCGACGAGCCGGGCATGGGCGACAGCAAGCGCGTGTGCGAGAGTGACGCGAGCGTTCTGATTGGAACGTGCGGCGTGCAACCTTGTTTGGCCTAATCTCGTTTAACACGCCGTGTAGGTGCCGATCCCTGCTGCGAGGAGATGCAGCCATGACCGTCGACTTCAATCATACGATTCTGTCCGCGCGCGACAGCAAGGCCTCAGCTGACTTCCTTGCCGAGATGCTGGGGTTGCCGGCGCCGCGGCGTTGGGGACCGTTCCACATGGTCAAGACCGACAATGACGCCAATCTCGACTACATGGAGACCAAAGGCGACATTGCGCATCAGCATTACGCCTTCCTAGTCGGTGACGCCGAATTCGACGCGATCTTCAACCGGATTCGAGACAGGAACCTGCGCTACTGGGCCGATCCCGGTCGGCAGAAGGCCGGCGAAATCAATCATCACGACGGCGGCCGCGGTCTCTATTTCGAGGATCTGAACGGACACCTGCTCGAAATCATCACGCGTCCCTATGGAAGCGGCGGCTGGAATCCCTAGGCGCGACGGCTTGAAATCATCGCGCGATGCTCGCAATGTCGCCGGCGCGGAAAGCGCAGGCGGTATCAAGCGGCATCATGTATCTCGGCATCGACCTCGGCACGTCTGCCGTCAAGATCGTTCTCGTCGACGACGCCCAGCGCGTGGTGGCGAGCCGCAGCCGGCCGCTGACGGTCTCTTCGCCACATCCCGGCCAGTGCGAGCAGGACCCGGCGCAGTGGATCGAGGCCACATTCGCGGCACTGGATGCACTCAAGGCCGATCACGCGCGCGAATTGGCCGAGGTCGAGGGCATCGGCCTGTCGGGCCAGATGCACGGCGCAACACTGCTCGATGCCGGTCAGAGGCCGCTGCGGCCCTGCATTCTCTGGAATGACGGCCGCTCTTTCGCCGAATGCGCCGAGCTGGAGCGGCGCTGGCCCGCATTGCGGGCGACCACAGGCAATAAGGCGATGCCGGGATTCACCGCGCCAAAACTGATGTGGGTCGCCAGGCACGAGCCGGAGATCTTCGCCGCCACCAGCCTTGTGCTGCAACCCAAGGCCTATCTGCGCCTCGTGCTATCAGGCGAGACGATCGAGGATGTCTCGGATGCCTCGGGATCATTGTGGCTCGATGTTATCAGGCGCGATTGGTCGGACCAGGGGCTTGCCGCAACCGCGCTGTCGCGCCGCCAGATGCCGCGTCTAGTCGAGGGCTGCGCACCGGCGGCGCGGCTGCGCACCGAAATGGCGCAGCGCTGGGGCATGAGCCGGCGGCCGATGATCGCCGGCGGCGCCGGCGACAATCCGGCGGGAGCGATCGGCATCGGCGCCATCAGCCGCAGCGCAGCCTTCATTTCGCTCGGAACCTCCGGCGCACTGCTGGTGCCGACCGATGTTGTCGCGGCCAATCCGGAGCGGGCCGTGCACACTTTCTGTCACGCCGTCCCCGGCCGATGGATTCAGGCCGGTGCGATCCTCTCGGCGGCCTCGTGCCTGGCCTGGATCGCGCGGCTGCTGCGAGCGTCCGAATCTGACCTGCTGGCGCCGCTCGGGCTGCGCCCGCTGGCTCCGTCGCCCGTCAGCTTCCTGCCTTATCTCTCGGGCGAACGCACCCCGCATGATGATCCGGACGTGCGCGGCATGCTCGACGGGCTCAGTCACGCCACCGATCGTGACGCCATCGTGCAAGCCGTGCTCGAAGGCGTGGCCTTCGCGCTTGCGGATTGCCGGGACGTGCTGGCCGAGACTGGCCTCGCGATTGCGGAGGCGGACGTCATCGGCGGCGGCTCGCGGTCGCGGTTCTGGCTTGCGGTGCTGGCCAACGTCCTGAACATCCCCGTGCATCGATTTGCCGATGGCGAGACTGGCGCCGCATTCGGCGCAGCGCGGCTTGGCCGCCTTGCGGTCACCGGAGAGGCGATCGACGCCGTCTGCACCGCGCCGCAGCGCATCGAGACGTTCGCGCCCGAGCCCGCGCTTGCGCAGGCCTATGCCGCGCGGCTTGCGCAATGGCGCCGCCTGTACCGGCCGCGGCAATGACCGCGATACGCAAAGCATCGTGATCCGGCGCGAGGATGGTGCGCGACGATGTGGCGAAGAAAAGGCATTAGGTCCGAGGGTCGGTTCCGTCCGACAAAGATAAATCCGCCCCCGAGGGTTGGTCGGCTCGCGAGAGCTATTGCCCTGCGCCGCAGCCTTTTGTTTAATGCGCGCACGCGCGCCAGTGACCGAATGAGACGCGGGTGAGATGCGATGCCGCCGTCGGCGCATCGGGGAGGTGTGATGAGCGAGCCCATCCTCGAGATGCGCCGGGTCTCCAAGTCTTTCTTCAGCATCAAGGCGTTGCGCGACGTCGACCTCACCGTCTATCCGGGCGAGATCCACGCCTTGATGGGCGAGAACGGCGCCGGCAAATCCACGCTGATGAAGATCCTGTCGGGCGCCTACCGGCCCGATCCCGGCAGCGAAATCCGCATCGACGGCCAGCCGGTGCAGATCAACGGCCCGCTCGGCGGCCGCGCCGCCGGCATTGCGATCATCTATCAGGAGCTCTCGCTCGCCCCCAATCTGAGCGTCGCCGAGAATATTTACCTCGGCCGCGAGGTCTCCCGCGGCGGCTTGCTTGCGCGCGAGGCGATGCAGGCCGGCGTCGGTCCGATCCTGGCGCGGCTTGGTGCCGATTTCACGCCGCAGACGCAGGTTGCCAATCTCTCGATGGGCCAGCGCCAGCTGGTCGAGATCGCCCGCGCGCTGCACGCCCGCTCAAGAATCCTGATCATGGACGAGCCGACCACGGCGCTGTCGGCCGGCGAGAGCGAACGGCTGTTCGCCCTGATCCGCCAGCTGCGCGCCGAAGGTCTTGCCATCATCTATATCTCGCATCGCATGGACGAGGTCTACGCGCTCGGCGACCGCGTCACGGTGCTGCGCGATGGCACGCTGGTCGGCTCGCTCGACAAGGGCGAGATTCGCGCCGACGCCATCGTGCGGATGATGGTGGGACGCGACGTCTCGTCCTTCTACAAGAAGGATCATGATCCCCAGGCGCGACCGGGCGCGCCGGTGCTCGCGGCCGTCGACATCAGCGACGGGCGGCGCGTCAAGGGGTGTTCGCTGACGGTGCATGCGGGCGAAGTCGTCGGCCTCGCCGGCCTGATCGGCGCCGGCCGCACCGAGCTTGCGCATCTCATCATCGGCGCCGCGCCCATGACCTCCGGCCATGTCGAGATCGAGGGCCGCACGGTCTCCATTCGCACGCCCGGCGAGGCGCTGGACGCGGGCATTGCCTACCTCACCGAGGACAGAAAGGCGCTCGGCCTGTTCCTCGACATGTCCTGCCTCGACAACATCAATCTGGCGGTGCTCGGCCGCGATGCGAAGTTTGGCGGCATCCTCGACCGCGACAAGGCGCGGGAGCGGGCCCAGCGCGCGTTCGCTGGCCTCGGCATCCGCGCCGCGAATGTCGGCGTTCCCGCCGGCGGGCTCTCCGGCGGCAACCAGCAGAAGGTGCTGCTGTCGCGGCTGCTGGCGATCGGCCCGAAAATCCTGATCCTGGACGAGCCGACGCGCGGCGTCGACGTCGGCGCCAAGTCCGAGATCTATTCGATCATCGACAACCTCGCAAAAGCAGGCACCGCGGTGCTCGTCATCTCGTCAGACCTGCCCGAGATCATCGGCATCTGCGACCGCGTCATCGTGATGCGCGCAGGGCACATTGCCGGCCAGATGCGGCGCGGTGCGACGCCGCTCAGCCAGGAGGAGATCATGGCACTTGCCACCGGAACGGAGCAGCTCGATGCCTGAGAACGGCGCTTCCGCCAAGACCGCCCCCGCCAAAACCGCCCCCGCCAAGGCCGCCACTGCCACGCCCGGCCTTGCGGCCGCACAGGAGACCAAGCGGCAGCGCACGCGGATGATCATTCGCGCGGTCGGCATGCTGCCGGTGCTGCTGCTCTTGTGCATCGGCTTTCATGTCCTGTCGGACGGCCGTTTCTTCACCGGCCAGAACATCGGCATCGTGGTGCAGCAGTCCGCGGTCAACACCGTGCTGGCCGCAGGCATGACCTTCGTCATCCTCACCGGCGGCATCGATCTCTCGGTCGGCTCCATCCTCGCGGCCTCGGCGATGGCCGGGCTGATCATCTCCAAATTCCCCGATCTCGGGGCGCTGTGGCTGCCGGTCGCGGTGCTCACCGGCGCTGTGTTCGGCATCCTCAATGGCGCCTTGATCGCACTGTTGCGGCTGCCACCCTTCATCGTCACGCTGGGTTCGTTGACCGCGGTCCGTGGCGCCGCGCGCCTGCTCGGCGCCGACACCACGGTGTTCAATCCGTCGATACCCTATGCCTTCATCGGCAACGGCGCGCTGACGCTTATTCCCGGCGTCGTCTCGATTCCCTGGCTCTGGGTGATCGCGCTCCTGGTCATCCTGGTCTCGTGGCTGGTGCTCAAGCGCACCGTGCTCGGGGTGCACATCTATGCGGTCGGCGGCAATGAGAGCGCGGCGCGGCTGGCCGGCATCAAGGTCTGGGCCGTGCTGATCTTCGTCTACGGGGTCTCCGGCCTGCTCGCGGGCCTCGGCGGCGCCATGCAGGCGGCGCGTCTCTACGCGGCCAATGGCCTGCAGCTCGGCCAGTCCTACGAGCTCGACGCCATCACGGCCGTGATCCTGGGCGGCACCTCTTTTGTCGGCGGCATCGGCTCGATCTGGGGCACGCTGGTCGGCGCGCTGATCATTGCCGTGTTGTCGAACGGCCTGATCCTGATCGGCGTCTCCGATGTCTGGCAATATGTCATCAAGGGCCTGGTGATCATCGGCGCGGTGGCGCTGGACCGCTACCGGCTGCAGGGCTCGGCGCGGACGTGAGAGCGAAAGCAAAGCGGTGAGCGCTCACCGTCATGTCTATTCCGTCACGGCAACTGGTCGCCGTGGCGGAGATTCAAACAGACCAGGGAGGAAGCCAATGTTGAAGACGATCTCGTTTGCCGGCGCCGCGATGGCGCTCGTCCTGAGCTCCGCACCGACCTCAGCCAAGGAACTCAAGTCGATCGGCATTTCGCTGGGCTCGCTCGGCAATCCGTTCTTCGTCGCGCTGTCGAAGGGCGCCGAGTTCGAGGCCAGGAAGACCAACCCCAACGTCAAGATCACCACCGTCGGCTTCGAGTATGACCTCGGCAAGCAGGTCACCCAGATCGACAATTTCATTGCCGCCGGCGTCGACCTGATCCTGCTCAATCCCGGCGATCCCAAGGCGGTTGGCCCTGCGATCAACAAGGCACAAGCCGCCGGCATCGTCGTCGTTGCCGTCGACACCGCGGCCGAAGGCGCCGACGCCACGGTGACCACCAACAACGTCCAGGCCGGCGAGATCTCCTGCCAGTACATCGTCGACAAGCTGGGGGGCAAAGGCGATGTGATCATCGAGAACGGTCCGCAGGTCTCCGCGGTCATCGACCGCGTCGTCGGCTGCAAGAACGTGTTCGGCAAGAACCCCGGCATCAAGGTGCTGTCCAACGACCAGGACGGCAAGGGCTCGCGCGAAGGCGGGCTGACGGTGGCGCAGGGCTATCTGACCCGCTTTGCCAAGATCGACGCCGTCTTCGCCATCAACGATCCGCAGGCCATCGGAACCGATCTTGCGGCACGCCAGCAGCAGCGCACCGGCATCATCATCACCGCGGTCGACGGCGCGCCCGACATCGAAGCAGCCCTCAAGGACCCGCAGGCGGCGCAGATCCAGGCCTCCGCCTCGCAGGACCCGTTCTTCATGGCCCGCCGCGCCGTGCAGGTCGGCGTCGGCATCCTCAACGGCCAAAAGCCGGCGTCCACCGTCGAGCTGCTGCCGTCAAAACTCGTGACGCGCGACAATGTCAAAGAGTACAAGGGCTGGACGTCAGACCGGACGCAGTAAGCGGCAGAGGACGGCCGGCGCCGGATGCGGCGCCGGCTGGTCTCGTGGAGTGCGGATTGTTTAGGTCCAAATCCTGCTCTAAAACAGTCCGCAGACTCGATCGTGTCATAAGTCCCACTTCGGCTGTTCAATGCAAAGCGAACGTCGTCGCTCCTTTCCGCCATGACCGCATGTGTGAAGGTTTTCGGATGCCGGCCCCATGACGGTGGCTCGGCGCACACCGGGGCCGGCGTCCGCAAACCTCCAAGGGAGATGCTATGGGGCGGCGGCGAGGATATTGCATCCATCGTTGCTGATGTGAACCGATGGAGCGCCCCATGCAGAAATTGAACGATCTGAGCCGATCCCCGAGCCCCCTCGACCCGGACGGCACGCTGATCGCCGTTATCGAACTGAGCCTGTCGAGCTGGC
>NZ_JADPKQ010000121.1:0-1622 GCF_023074015.1 Bradyrhizobium sp. 142 | reverse complement strand
CTGTCGGGTCGGAGGAGGCGCGCTCGATTGCTCTTGCGCTGGCCTCCGTCCGCCGCACAAACTGGACGTGCAGTTTTCCCGCATCCAGCTTTCATGAACGGGCTCTCGCGGCCTGAAGCGAAGGTATCAGTGAGACCAGCCCTACCAGCTTGAACTCTGTGCGCAGCCGTCTGGTCGGATATTCCTTCCAGGCTGCGTTTCGCCACCGCTTGGCGCGGTGCGACCAGAGCCTTCGGATGATCCACCCATCCAGCTGATGGAAGCGCTTTCTGACATGGGAGCGACAGTAGTAGTTTCCCCATCCTCGGATGATCGGGTTGATCGTCTTGATCAATTCGCCCAGACGCAGAGGTATACGCCTCCTGGTCAAGGCCCTGATCTGATCCTTGAATCGGTCCACCGACTTCTGTGTGGGAATGGCATAGAGGTTCTGCCGGTTCAGTTTGGATTTGATCCGGTCGCGGGTCAGCTTATATCGAGCTTTCCCACGCTGGATTTTAAATCCTAGGAACTCGAAGCCATGCGCGATGTGAACGATCCGGGTTTTCTCCCGGTTGAGCGTCACACCAAGCGTTTCGAGAATCCTTCCTGCTCGCGCCAAGGCGTGTTCCGCCTCCGCTCGAGTCCGACAGGTCACAACCCAGTCATCCGCCCAGCGTGTGAGCCGGTACCCTTTCTGCCTCATCTCCTTGTCAAAGGGAGTCAGCAGGATATTGCTCAACAAAGGTGAGATGACTCCCCCTTGCGGGGTCCCCCGTGGAGTCTCGAACCGCTGACCCTTTGCCTCGTAGCCCGCCTTCAGCATCTGTTGAATGAGCGTCAACACGCCGCTGTCGGCGATTTGCTTTCCGAGGAGAGCCATGAGTTTCTCGTGATCCACGGACCCAAAGTAGTCTTTCAGGTCCGCATCCACGATCCACTCGTTTCCAGCCTCCACTTCGCGCCAGATTTTGGCCAGGGCATCGGCGGTCTTGCGACCCTTGCGATACCCAAAGCTGCTCGGATCAAAGACCTTCTCAAAGATCGGCTCCAGGCGATTGACCAGCGCCTGCTGGCAGACCCGGTCGTAGACCGAAGGTATGCCGAGAGGTCGTGTCTTGCCCGGAGCCCCTCTTTTCGGGATCTCCAATCGTCGCACGGCTTGCGGCCGATAGGTCTTCTCTCGGAGCTCGCGATGGAGCCGCTCCAGATTCGCATCCAGGTCGGCCTCAAATTCTCCGATCGTCACCCCATCTGTGCCGCCTGCACCCTGATTGGCGCGAACGCGCTCCCACGCAAGCTTCAAGTTCTTGCGTGAGTAGACTTTGTCCACCAGAGAGTGGACCTTCTGCTTCTGACCTTCGAGCACCAGATGATCGGACAGTCTCCTGGAAGCGTGACGTTCGGGTTTTTCACAAAGGGAACTTTCCATCTTCACGCTCCTTTCTCATCCATCTCGACGTATCCTGGCTCGATCCGTTCACGAACGTCCTTCCCCGGACCACTCTCGATCCGCCGTTTCCGGTCACGCGAGTTATTCGTCTCGCGCTTCAGGTACTATTACGTTCTCCGACTCCTGGCGGTGCATCGCTTCCCATTTCGCGTTCGCTTATAGGGTCGCTTACCTGGTTTAAAACCTTGGA
>NZ_JADPKQ010000142.1:0-1659 GCF_023074015.1 Bradyrhizobium sp. 142 | reverse complement strand
CGGATGTCCGGCTTGAAGTTGCATTGCGCGGGTCTTGTTGGCCACCAGGGCTGGGCGCGCCCACAGGTAATCTTCGCCCTTCGTCAACAAATGCCAGCAGAGCACAGTGAGCTTGCGAGCCACGGCCACCGCGGCGATCTGATGGCCGCGCCGGGCGCGGATGCGGACGAAAAAAGCATGCAGTGGACCGGGCGCCTTGGCCGCCGCCCAGGCCGCCTCGACCAGCATGGCGCGCGCGTGACTGCGGCCGATCTTGCTGATGCGACCGTGATGGGCAGCTCCCAGTCCCGACTGCCGCACCCGCGGGTTCAGCCCGAAATAGCTCACCAGCTTCTGGGGGCTGTTGAACCGGCCGATGTCGCCGATCGCCGCCACGATCCCGGCGGCGACCGCCAGATTGACGCCGGTGATTGTCATCAATCTATTGACCGCGGGATCGTCCATGGCGTCCTGCGCAATTTCGCGGTCGAGCAGGGCCAGGTCTTCCGCCAACCGGTCAAGTTCACGGACGTGCCGATCGAAAGCACCTTCGCCACCGTGCGCCACCGCACCATCCGGTCGAAGAGTTGTCTGTCGAACGGGACCGCGCTCGCCATGGTCTTCAAACTCGTCGAGGGCGCGCAGAAAAGCTGGCGCCGTCTCGATGGCCACCACCAGTTGCCAAAACTCGTTCTTGGTGTGACATTCAACGACGGGATCGAGGTCATCGCCAAGCCGACCGACCGTCAGCCCATAACCGCCGCCGCCTGACCGGCCCGGCCGTCACCAAAATTTGGCGATAGCTCGCGCGCGTAAGCGTCGCACCTTCTCCACTGCCGACCTCCCTTCGGCTTGTTTTTCACAACCCTGTTCTTTCTCAGTGTCAGAGTTAAAGTCTCGTAGATTGAAATGACAAGTCCGGTATTTGACGCTTTGATGACAGCGCAATCGTCTGACTTTTGGCGCTTGCATGCATCGGTTCGAAACGTTGATTAGATCGACAGGAAGCGCAGAATGACAGCGCTCTTCCGACCACCCACAGGCCCCCCAAACGTCGGAGGCGCTTAGGAAGGTGACGGCTCCAGTCCGATGACTGGAGCCTTTTTTGGTGTGCCGAGCATGTTCGACAGCTTGGAGGTGGAAGTCCTTTACCCAGCCTGATGGCGGCGAAGGGTTATCGAAGCGCAAGGGCGTCATCGCGAGATGGGGTTTGAAGGAAGCGTGGAGCAAACCTGCGGCCCGATGGACAAGAACCGGATAACGAGGCCTACCCAGCCGGACGAGCGAGCCAATGATCGCAAAGTCCACAGTCATCAAGGACTGGGGTGGTAAATCCGGCGGGCGTGCAGGGAAGGCGGTCGAACTTACCTCGGGAGATCTCCGGCGTGTCCGGGAGACCGGACTGAGCGGGCCGCAAGGTTCGTGATCGCGACGGAGAAGTCAGCAGACGGCATAGTAGGCGGAACGAGTTTCGCTGAAGGCCCGAACGCTGGAAAGACGTTTTGGATGTGGAAACCTCGAGCCGGCCATGCGGCGGAAATCCAGGTCACTGGCCTTGGGAGCGGCGGGAAAGGGTGAAGCCCGGACGGCGCCGCTCAAAGGAGCCGAAGCCGACGTGACGGAGCCCACCATCTGAACCTCTGGCGCGGACGCAAAACAAGCCGTTCGCGCTCAATCCGG
>NZ_JADPKQ010000342.1:0-1659 GCF_023074015.1 Bradyrhizobium sp. 142 | reverse complement strand
GCAGTTGACGCGTCGGTGGGCCGCGCTCACGAACACAAGAAACGGCAGTGCGAATACGCTCGCGGAAGGCCAACGCGCTCTGTCGGACCAATCTCCACACTATCGCTTCAAGCAGGCCGCCATATACGGACGTAGTCCGCCAGCGCTTCCGCTCCATTGATTGTTGAGCCCCATCTTTCGACCCTCCTCCTCGCAGCGCTCGCGCTTGGCGGCAAAGGCGGGATTTTTCATGGCACAATCAAGCCGCGCTGGTCCCGCAGGAAGCTGTGCGCAGTTTTGGGCGAAAGCTTTTGATCCGATCGAGCTTAGCAACAGAACCGCTAATACAATCGTACGAAGCATAGTCGGCTCCTTCGTTGCGATCGCAGTATAGGGCCAGCATGGGCCTTGCCGAGCTGGACACAGCAAGATCCCGGATACTCATAGGTGTGAACAGAACGAGCGGAGGTTCAGTTACTGATCAGTAGCAAATTTAGAAGCCCGCCGGTTCACGCTGGCGGGCCTATCCTTTCATATTAAAGGGCAGCGCCCTCGATGGACGAAGCATTCATCTGCAGGACTCGGCGTGTATACGTTGGTTTATCGTCACAGTACTTTCCAATTCTCACCAACTTTGCCGGTCAGCAAACGAGGGCAAATATGAAAGTGTGCAGTCGAGCGCGGCTGGCTCGACCTGCACGAGAGCGGTACCTACGTGCGGCTGCTGACGCCGGGCAGGATCTGCTGACGCTCCGTTAGGAACCGAGCCCAGATTATCTGGTTTGCTGTCTCGCTAGCTCGCCCGAGCTGGCGGAGCGGCCCCGGCAATACCCTGCACTCTAGCTCCCCAAGCCGGGGCCGTCTCTCATCAGGTGACCGCTAGCAGTCCCGTCGACCGGAGCAATGACTCCCGCTTCGAGATCAAGATCCGCCTACGCGCGATTCCGAAAGCGTCGATGCCGGCGCCGAACTCCGTGCCGCTTCCCTTGAGCGTGTAGAGGAAGGGATAGTTGATCTTCTCGATGTGGATTCGGCCGTCCTGTACCGGCTCAATGCTCGAAGCCAGCTGGACGAGCTGGCGGGCGGCGACTTCCGGGTCGGCGAAGGGGCGTTCGGTGACGAGTTTCATTGCTGGAATCAAAACCTCAAGGCCATGCTTGGCCTGACTTGCCCGCGACTGTCATGCCAGTTCGGGACGATATGCACAGATCCTGCGGCGCCGCATGCCGAGCAGACCATGCGCAAGCCGATGCGCGACCACGGCTGATCCTGCGGGAGCGCATCAAGCCGCACGTCGACCCTGCGATCGCAACGGCCGTTCAGGCACTGGATGCTGCAGGTGACATGGCCGTCTGCCAGCCATTCAGCAGGACTGCGGGGCGGATAGTGGCCGGCCCATTTGGTATATCGACGGAGAGAGGGCATGCCGCATTCAAGCGACCTATGAGGCGCCCTGCAAATTATCGATTCCTAGTAGCTCTAGCATTACAGTTGTCTTCTTGATTTGACGTGAGCGCGTTGAGCGGCAGCCTGATGAGCTCTGCGCCAGAAAGACCATGCGATGATACGTGCGGGTTGAATACGCTTTCGAGCAAGTCTGATGGCAATGCGGCGGATTTCCTGGATTGACCAACGGATCAGTGGCGGCGTGGTTATGCTTTGGCTTTTGCCGGGGGGCGA
>NZ_JADPKQ010000063.1:0-1663 GCF_023074015.1 Bradyrhizobium sp. 142 | reverse complement strand
AGAGCCTGGCACCGTAGATGGTGTGGTGGTTGCGCCGGCCGCCTTTGGCGCGTGGACACCGGCAAGTGCGCAGGTGCTCGCCGAACGCGGCGAGATCAAAGTCCTGCGCCGCTGCAAACCCGTCAAGGTAAGGCCCGCTCGGCCCGCTGCGCAGATGCCCCAGCATCTTCGCTGCCGAGAAGTACGTCTCCAACATGTCCGTCTCCGTATGTGACCGGCCATCAGTGGCCGACCCAACGGGGCCGCACGGGCGACTTGTAATGGAGAGCTCGAGAGCGGCAATACACAGGAAAATACGGTGATCGCGATTGCCAGCTCCCCATTACCGGCTTTGCCCATAAGGCAGGTAATGGGCGTCGCCCATTACCTGCCGTAATCGCCATTGTCCGAAGTGTCAGGGCACCGCTGCCAAGGAATGGCTCGCCGCGCGCGAGGCCGATCTGTTGCCGGTGCCGTACTTTCATGTGGTGTTCACGCCGCCGGCCGCCATCGCGGACATCGCCTATCAGAACAAGGCCGTGATCTACGACATCCTGTTCACGACCTCGGCCGAGACCATGACTACCATCGCGGCCGATCCCGAGCACCTCGGCGCCCGCATCGGCATCACCTCGGTGCTTCACACCTGGGGCTCGGCGCTGACGCATCATCCCCATGTCCACATGATCGTGCCGGGCGGCGGCATCTCCATTGATGGCACGCGGTGGGTACCGTGCAGGACAGACTTTATCCTGCCCGTGAAGGTTCTCTCGTGCCTGTTCCGGGGATTGTTCCTGGCCAAGCTCGTCGCCGCCCACCGGGCCGGACGTCTCAAGTTTTTCGGCGTCCACGCCCGCCTCGATAACATCAGAGCCTTCAAGGCGTATCTGGCGCCGCTGCGCAAGATCGATTGGGTGGTCTATGCCAAGCGGCCATTCGGCGGCCCCAGGGCCGTGCTCGCCTATCTGTCGCGCTACACCCACCGGGTCGCCATCTCCAATCGCCGCCTGATCGCGGCCGACCACACCGGCGTCACCTTCCGGTGGAAGAATTACCGGATCGAGGGGCCTGGCCGCTATCAGACCATGACGCTGTCGACCCGCGAGTTCATCCGACGCTTCCTGATGCACGTGCTGCCCGGGGGCTTCCACCGCATTCGGCACTACGGACTGCTGGCCAGTGGCAGCCGCGCCGCCAACATCGCGCGGGCGCGCGAACTGCTCGCCGTGCCGATCCGCTCCGAACAGCAAAATGCCTCAGAGGCCCCAGCGGCCGACGAACCCCGCATGCTGCCACGACCGTGCCCCTGCTGCGGCGGACGCATGTTCGTCATCGAGACCTTCGCGCGCGGCAGCGAGCCAAAGCACCGACCCACGCCCACGCCGGCCGCGATCAGGATCGACACCTCATGATGCTGTCATCGCTGATCCAGCACCGCACCGAAGCGCACCATTTTGGCCGGCTCTCGCCCGGCAGCACATCCACTTGCGCCGATCAGCAAGACTGGCCCGTGATCGCGCCGCAAATCCTGTCGAGCAACCTGCGATCCGCTCGCTCGCGCCAGCACGCACGCCCAAGATTCGAGCTAACAGTCTGCTGAAAAAGCCCTCGCAAAGGCCCACGGTTGATGATTCAATTATGTATCATGAATCGTCGGGGGCTCGCATGCGAGGCGCTTTTGCGG
>NZ_JADPKQ010000268.1:0-1666 GCF_023074015.1 Bradyrhizobium sp. 142 | reverse complement strand
ATCAGTCTGCGGAGGCACCCCCCCAACCCTCCCCCGCAAGCGGGAGAGGGGGCGCACCTCGCCCGGCCGCCCGGAAGACGGGCCAAAACCGGCCCCGTCGCCTTGACGTCCCGCCGCTTCCCCCCTATACGTCCGCCGCTCCCTGCAAGGACAGAGAATTTGCCCCCGTGGCGCCTCGGATGGCGGCCGCACATCGTTGGGGAAAGATTGAGGATTTGAAGCCATGTCTCGCCGCTGCGAACTGACAGCCAAGGGCCCCCTCGTCGGCCACAAGGTCAGCCACTCCAACATCAAGACCAAGCGCCGCTTCCTGCCGAACCTGGTCAACGTGACCTTCATCAGCGAAGCCTTGGGCCGCAACGTGCGCCTGCGCGTCTCCACCAACGCGGTCAAGAGCGTCGACCACAATGGCGGCCTCGACGCCTATATGCTCAAGGTCAAGGCCGACGTCCTGTCGCCCCGCGCCCTCGAGCTGAAGCGCGCGATCCAGAAGAAGGTCGGCGAAGCGCAGCCTGAGGAGCAGGCGACCTAAGCGAATTTTTTAGAATGGGCGGGGGCTAAGTTGCGTGGCGTAGGCTTAGCCAAGTAGAGTTTGTGTAGCGGCCGGATCGGAAGATCCGGCCGTTTTTTGTTGTGCAAACACTAACTCAAAAGCACACTAGAGACGGGACTAGCGCCCAACGACCCGATACGCATCCTCTTCGATCGTTTGAAGACAGTTGACTTTGAACGCGTCGTCGACACGCTCGAAATATCCTTGATCGTAGAAGCAGCCTACTCCAACGATGAGCGAGCAGCCGAACTCCGTGCCGACGCTGGACGAGTTCGCGAGGCACTCGTGCACGCAATTCGCGGCACGCATCCAGCGCATCGAGAAGAGATCGCCAACATCATACCCAGCTGCGTCAAATTTCTCTCATCCTTCAGCAGGGTATTCACACTCAACTACGACCTGCTGCTTAATTGGGTCAGTCTTGCTAATGGAGCGAACCTCACTGACGGATTTGGCCTTGGGGAAGAACGCGCTGGCTTTCAAGTGCCATTCAAGGTCGATGCCTACTGCAACACCTTCAATCTGCATGGAGGTCTACATCTCTTCCGTACCGGCGGAGATATAGAAAAGAGATTAGCCGGCCCCGCTGGCGTGATCGACGCAATCGCTCAAACCATCACAGAGAACAAACGATTCCCCCTCTATGTTGCCGAGGGCACATCGTTAGCCAAGATGTCTCGCATAAGATCAAACAAATATCTTCGCCACTGCTATGAACAACTTTGCAAGAGCGCCGGACAGTTTCTTGTGTTCGGCCATTCAGCCGCCCCCAATGACGCGCACATCTACAGCGCATTGTTCCGATCTCAAATCGAACATCTATACTTCTGCATCTACCAACCCACGGATGAGAAACTCCGAACGACCACGGGGGAATTGGCTCGCTACAAAGAAAGGACAGGTTCAAAAGTTGAATACACATTCGTTGATTCCGAATCTGCCCACGTTTGGGACAGGACTCTCGCCACAGCCTAACAATCCTCGCAGCGAGCTTTCCCATTCGTCCATGACTTGGCTAGTACCCCCTTTTCTTAGAAGGTGAGTCGTGATTCAAGATCGGGATGATCCCCGAAGCAAGAGAAGTCCGCCTTTCGAAGAAAGATCGCAAGGTGC
>NZ_JADPKQ010000419.1:0-1698 GCF_023074015.1 Bradyrhizobium sp. 142 | reverse complement strand
GGTATTGGGTGTCTGAGACATGGCGTGCTCCTTGTCTGTGGCGCCCCTTGCCAGCTTCGCTTGCTGGCGGGGCAGGAGCACGGCCGGACCATCCCATTAGCGGACAGCAGGGCTCGGAAGCCGTCGTGTGCCGTCTAACGTGTTCAGGAAGTGTCCTAGATTTCGGACCTGTTCTTACAGCCCGGCGGTACTGTCCTCATTTAGCCCCGGTGTCCTAAGTTGAATTTGGAAGTCGTCTTAATTCCGATTTGCGGCGCATAATGAGCAAATGGAAGAGACCCGTCACAGAGCCTGTATTTGCGGAGCGGTCTACAACCGTGCCGAGTCTATGGCTCCCGAACGCCAGATCAGCAGCTTCGAGTGTTCGGTCGGCGACCAGACCATGGAAAGCTGGAATATGGCCTGGGTGCCCTCCTACACCTAACTAATCGCGGGTCCTGTTGGGCCGCCCCAGATCAGCTAGGAATGCTTTTGGTTTCCTGACGTTCGACGTTGTTATGAAGCGATACTTTTTCGACTTGCGAGACGGTGACGAACTGAACCCCCGACGATGAGAGTCTGGAACTCTCTACCATGGAGGCTGTGCAAGAAGAGGCCGCGCGTTCGCTGGCAGACATGGCGAGGGACGCGTCCCGTAGGCCCCACAATGGAGCGGGACACCGGATGGCTATCGAAGTCACGGATGACACCGGACCGGGTGTTACAAGCCAAATTCACGTTCGAGATAGAACGGCTCGCGTTAAAGGATGCTGAGAAGGTAAGCCAGTTCGCGCTGATACCGCTCTGCTGATGAGTTCACCTGCAACCGCTTGCCCTCCACTCATGTGGAAACAGCCGATCTTGAGCCGAAAAATCGGAATGCTTTTCGCGCCGCTGATATGGCCAGATGACACAAAATCGTCAGTAATTACGAACGAGTCCGCCGGATTATCGCGATCGAAAAGCTGCCGAATATCTTTCACAACGCGCGCTCAACATAGATTCGAGAAGCGCGGTCAGGGGAAGCGCCAAGCTTCCACCTCGTCAGCCGGCTCTACGAGCGCGCCTCAGTCATCGTGACCACCAATCTCGCCTTCGGCGAATGGCCGAGCGACCACCGCGCTGCTCGACCGATTGTCGAGACCGGCAACATAGCTGGCGGTTCAAAAGCCGAGACGACGATCACGCCACCCGCGCTCGTCTCGCCTCCGCTATCCCGGCCAGCTCCGACGAGACGAGCGCTACCAGCAAACCCCGCCGCGCAAAGGGGGAGGCGCATTGCCTCATCAAGAATGTTACCGGAGAACTGACCGTCAGGAGTGGGGCCGCGATACCGAATCGGATCGGTGTCGCCGATGGCAGGACGGATCAGCGTGGGTGCGCGGCGCGAGATCACGGCGGCGGTGGTAGACCGCTATCGATCAGCAGGGCGGGCAGATAAGGGGCGCATTCTCGACGAGCTTTGCGCGGTGACGGGCTGGCATCGCAAGCACGCGGTTCGGGCGCTGGCCAGCCATGTCGCAATTTCGCCGGATGCGGCGCGACAATCAAGATGGGAATCCCGCGACAATCAGGATGAGAATGCGCCGCTGCCGGGGTGACGAAGGGAGGGCGTAGCCGGACCGGAGTTACCCCGGCAGCGGCGTCGACGCCCGGAGGGGCCTCATTTGGCGGTAACGGCGGCTGGTAAGGGATCGGTTTTCTCATTCGAGAGGACCC
>NZ_JADPKQ010000404.1:0-1709 GCF_023074015.1 Bradyrhizobium sp. 142 | reverse complement strand
CGCTCGAAATCCTCTCCGGCCTGACGCCGGGCGAAACCGTTGCTGTGACGAATACGTTCTCGCTCAAGGCTGAACTCTCGAAGCCGAAAGATGAGGACTGAGCGATGATCGAACGCATCATCGATTTTTCGGTAAAGCGCCGATGGCTGATCCTGCTGATTACATTGGCGACGGTGATCTCCGGTTTATGGTCGCTGACAAAACTTCCGATCGATGCCGTTCCCGACATCACCAACGTTCAGGTCCAGGTCAACGCCATTGCGCCGGCGATGACCCCGGTCGAGATCGAGAAACAAGTCACGGTCGCACTGGAAACGGTGCTGGCGGGTACACCGGGCCTGGAATCGACAAGGTCCTTTTCGCGAAACGGCTTTGCCCAGATCACGGCGGTCTTCACCGACCGCACCAACATCTATTTCGCGCGCCAGCAGGTCTCGGAGCGCATCAATGAGGCCAAGGCCAATCTCCCGCCTGGCGTGGAGGTCAAGCTTGGGCCGATCTCGACAGGACTCGGCGAAATCTACTGGTGGGCGGTCGAATACGCCAAACCGGGCGAGACTGCGCCGGTGCGTGATGGACAACCTGGATGGCAGTCCGACGGGACTTACCTGACGCCCGAAGGTGAACGCCTGACCGATGATTTTCAACGCACTGTCTATCTGCGCACCGTGCAGGACTGGATCGTCCGCCCGCAGATGAAGACGGTCCCAGGCGTTGCCGGCGCCGATGCGATCGGCGGTTTCGTCAAGCAATTCCAGGTCCAGCCCGATCCGTCTCGGCTGATCAGCTACGGGCTGTCACTCAACCAGGTGATAGCCGCCATCGAGGCCAACAATGTCAGCCGCGGTGCTAACTACATAGAACAAAATGGCGAGGGCTATGTGGTCCGGGCCAGCGGCCGGGTGGAAAACGCTGAGGATATCTCACAGATCGTCGTGGCTACGCGGTCCGGCGTGCCTGTCCGCGTCAGGGACGTCGCCGAAGTCACGATCGGAAAGGAATTGCGTACGGGTAGCGCCAGCGTCAACGGCCGCGAGGTCGTTCTGGGCACGGCGCTGATGCTGATCGGCGGCAACAGCCGCACGGTCGCGGCGGCAGCGGATGCAAAGATCAAGGAGGTCAGCCGCACGCTTCCCCCTGGCATCTACGCCCACACCGTGCTGAACCGGACGCAATTGGTGGACGCCACCATTGAGACCGTGGCGACCAATCTGGCCGAAGGTGCGCTCCTCGTCATCGCTGTGCTGTTCGTGCTGCTCGGCAATCTGCGCGCCGCCCTGGTGACCGCCTGCGTCATCCCGGTCGCCATGCTGGTGACCGCAACCGGCATGCTGCAGGGCAAGATCAGCGCGAACCTGATGAGCCTGGGTGCCTTGGACTTCGGTCTGATCGTCGACGGCGCCGTGATCATCGCTGAAAACTGTCTTCGACATCTCGCGGAGCGTCAGCGCGAGTTTGGTCGCGCGCTGTCCCTGGACGAACGGCTTCGGACGGTGACCAAATCTGCGACCGAGATGATCCGACCGACCGTCTACGGTCAGCTCATCATCATCCTCGTCTACGTCCCCTTGCTGACGTTCACGGGCGTCGAGGGCAAGACCTTCGAGCCAATGGCGCTCACCGTCATAATCGCGCTCGGCGCGGCCTTCGTCGTGTCGTTGACGTTCGTCCCGGCCATGATCGCCCTAACGGTGTCCAAGCCCGTGACG
>NZ_JADPKQ010000059.1:0-61789 GCF_023074015.1 Bradyrhizobium sp. 142 | reverse complement strand
GAGCGTCAGCCCCTCGCATAACGGGACCGCACATGTTGCCTTCGACGTTGCTTACCGCCTCGGCCTCTGCGAGTTTCTGTCTTTCGCGGCTCAATAGCCGCCCCACAGCATCGTTGTGTACGCTTCGCTGCCGCCGTCGCCGACGACACCGCAACACTCACTACCGGGCGCCCGCTACGGCTTACCCGGACCGGACTTCCACCGGTTGGACCGCGCCAGCTTGCCTGGCGCACAAGCAATCCAGACTGCCGCGCCGAAAGATGCTGGATTGCTTCGCGGCGCTCGCAATGACGGCGCTGGCGCGCCGTCCAAAAGCAACGGATCTTGATGATATGAAACCCGCCCTGCTCTCCGCCTGGCAAGTCTGGGCGCTCCTGTCCGCCTGCTGCGGCGCTGACCGCGATCTTCGCCAAGATCGGCGTCGAGAACATCAATCCGGATCTGGCGACCTTCATCCGCACCATCGTGGTGCTGCTCGCCTTCTCCGTTCTGCTGTTTTCCACCGGCCAGTTCGCCGTGCCGTCGGCGGTCGCGCCGAAGACATGGCTGTTTCTGGTGTTGTCGGGGCTTGCGACCGGCGCCTCCTGGCTGTGCTATTTCCGCGCGCTGAAGCTCGGCCCCGCGACACTGGTGGCGCCGATCGACAAGCTCAGCGTCGTTCTGGCCGCCCTGTTCGCCTTCGCCTTTCTCGGCGAGCGCCCCACCGCGCAGGGCTGGCTCGGCATCGGTATGATCGGTGCGGGCGCAGTGCTGCTCGCGGTGAAGTTTTGACCTCGTCCCTTGCCGGAGCATGGAACAAAGCGGGCGTGGCGAGGGTTGCTGCCCGGGCGCTTGCAAGCGTCGATCGAGAGACCGATGTCGAGCTGCAGCCCGGATCAAGCACATCAAGCCGGCCGCGCGTTGGACGCAGCCAATTTCTTCCTTGCCGATGTCCGCGATGGGCTCGGCCCCTATCTCGCCGTCTATCTCCTCACCGAGCAGCACTGGGACGAGGCGCGCATCGGCCTTGTGATGTCGATCGCGACCATCGCCGGCATCGTAACGCATACGCCGGCCGGCGCGCTAGTCGACGCCACGCGAGCCAAGCGGACGGTAATGGTGGTCGCGGCGGTCCTGGTGACGCTCGCCTCGCTGTCGCTGCCCCTGTTTCACGGATTCTTGCCGGTCGCGATCTCGCAAGGGATCGCGCAGGCCGCGGCCGTAGTCTTTCCGCCGGCGATCGCCGCCGTGTCGCTCGGCATCTTCGGCCATGCCGCCTTCGCTCGGCGGATCGGCCGCAACGAGAGCTTCAATCACGCCGGTAATGCGGTCGCGGCCGCACTCGCGGGACTCACAGCATACTGGTTCGGGCCGACCGTTGTGTTCTATCTCCTCGCCATAATGGCTGTCACGAGCCTGGCCAGCATTCTGGCCATCCCCGAACGCGCTATCGACCACGATCTTGCTCGTGGGTTGCATGACGCCGATGCCGACAGCCAGCACGACCAACCGTCTGGCCTTGATGTGCTCCTGACCTGCCGCCCCTTGCTCGTCTTCACGATCTGCGTCCTACTCTTCCACCTCTCCAATGCGGCCATGCTGCCGCTGGTCGGGCAGAAGCTCGCGCTTCAGGACAAGAACATCGGCACCAGTCTGATGTCGGCCTGCATCGTCGCAGCGCAAATCGTGATGGTACCGTTCGCGATGCTGGTCGGCGCGAGGGCCGATCGCTGGGGACATAAGCGCTTCTTCGTCACTGCGCTGCTGATCCTGCCGATCCGCGGGGCGCTCTATACTCTTTCGGACAATCCGTTCTGGCTGGTCGGGGTGCAGCTTCTCGACGGCGTCGGCGCCGGCATCTTTGGTGCCATCTTTCCGGTGATCGTCGCCGACCTCATGCGCAACACCGGCCGTTTCAACGTCGCGCAGGGCGCGGTCATCACGGCCCAGAGCATCGGCGCGGCACTGTCGACGACGCTCGCAGGTCTGGTCGTGGTCGTCGCGGGCTACAGCGCGGCCTTCATCACACTCGGCGCGGTCGCCGCGCTCGGGGCCATCATCTGCCATCTCGCTTTGCCCGAGACCCGTCAAAGCGCTTGCGGCGCCCCACGCCCGCAGGGGAAGACAGCAGCCTCGACATCGGTTATCGCTGTCGAATGAACCAACCTAAACTCAAGGACTGAACGTGCCGACTGCGCACCATGACGCCCTCTGGGCCTGGAGCATCATCTTCGCCGCCACCGCAGGCGTTATCGTCCGGCCCTTTCGCCTGCCCGAGGCGATCTGGGCCGTCATCGGCGCCGGCGCCCTTGTGCTGCTCGGCTTGCTGTCCTGGCAGGATGCGCTTCTCGGGATCGAGAAAGGCATCGACGTCTATCTCTTCCTGATCGGCATGATGCTGATCGCCGAGCTCGCGCGACTCGAGGGACTGTTCGACTATCTAGCGGCGTTTGCGGTTGAACATGCGCGTGGCTCGCCGCAGCGATTGTTTCTCCTGATCTATCTGGTCGGCACGCTGGTCACTGTGCTCTTGTCCAACGACGCCACCGCAATCGTGCTGACACCCGCCGTCTACGCCGCCACGCGTGCCGCCGGCGCCAAGCCGCTACCCTATCTGTTCGTCTGCGCGTTCATTGCCAACGCCGCGAGCTTTGTGCTGCCGATCTCCAATCCCGCCAACCTCGTAGTCTTCGGCAAGCACATGCCGCATCTTGGTGCATGGCTGCGTCAGTTTACACTGCCGTCACTGGTCTCGATCATCCTCACCTACCTTGCACTGCGTCTTGCGCTGTATCGCGAGTTGAAGGAAGAAACGATAGCAGCCCGCGTCCCTCACCCGAGTCTAGGCCGCGGCGGCCAGTTGACCGCTTACGGCATCGGCGCCATCGGGATCACGCTGATCTGGGCCTCTGCGCTCGATTTGCAACTTGGCCTGCCGACCTTCATCTGCGGCACCGCGACCGCCGCCGCAGTGTTGCTGCTCAACCGCCAATCGCCTCTTCCAGTGCTGAAAGGGGTGTCCTGGAGCGTGCTGCCGCTGGTCGGCGGGCTCTTCGTGATGGTGGAGACTCTGGTGAAGACCGGCGTGATTGGACAGCTCAGTGCGTTGCTGCACGAAGCGGTCGCGCAATCCGTCCCGCAAGCCGCCTGGAACGTCGGCGTGGCAACCGCGGTCGCCACCAACATCGCCAACAACCTCCCCGTCGGCCTCGTCGCCGGCTCGGTCGCCGCCAGCGATCATTTGCCCGCACCTGTCGTCAGCGCCATCCTGATCGGCGTTGATCTCGGGCCTAATCTATCGGTGACCGGCTCCCTCGCCACCATCCTGTGGCTGGTCGCGCTCCGCCGCGAAAAGATCGAGGTCGGCGCCTGGCGCTTCCTCAAGCTCGGCATGCTGGTGACGCCGCCTGCCCTGATCGCGGCGCTGGCCGCCGCGATCAAATAATGCGCGGACTTCAGTCGTTCTCGTAGCCGTAGACTTCCGGCAGGATGAAGACCGCAGCGAGCAGCCCGATCACCGGGAAGATCGCGACGAACAGTGTGGCATTGGCCTGGCCGATCGCCGCGAACAGCGATGGGAACAGGAAGATCGCCAGGAACGACGGCAGCTTCACGAACATGTAGGCGAAGCCGCTCGCGGTGCCGCGGTATTTCGGCTTGGCGACCATGGTCGGGATCGTCATGCAGTTCGACGCATCCCAATAATGGCCCCACAGCATGGCCGCCGCCGCGAATGGCAGCAGGATCTTGTTGTCGGTGTAGAGCGCGAAGGCGGCAACCAGCAGCGACACCAGCACGATGGAGAAGCCAGCGATCGCGATGCCGCGATGGCCGATCTTCGGCGTCAAGAGCGGGCCGACCCACCCGGATACGGCGGCGAAGCAGAACAGCCCCATCGTCACCAAATTGTTGCCGAGGATGCTCGACACGCCGACCATCGCGAACAGCACCGGCAGGTAAAACGCGAAGGTCGAGAACTCGCTCGCCTGGGCAAAGCAGGCGATCCAGCCATAGATCGTGGCGCGCCAGCGGATCGGGTCCTTCTTGAGATCGGCAAGGAATGCGCTGGTGCGGACCTTCGGCATCACCACGTCCTGGTCCGGCAGCATGGCAAGATCGTCGTTAAACATCTCGCGCGCGACCTTCTTGGCCTCGCGGAAGCGCCCCTTCTGCACCAGCCACACCGCCGTCTCCGGAACATCATGCCGCATAATCAGGATGATCAGCGCCGGCAAAGCGCCGAGGCCGAGAGTCACGCGCCACAGCGTCTCGTGATGAATGTCGAGCAACAGGAAGATCACGATGACGCCGATGGTGAGGACCTCGCCGACTGCGAACATGAACTGCCAGCGGTTGCCCATGACCTCGCGCTCACCCTTGGCCATGGATTCCATGATGTAGGTGTAGCCGGTCGAGATGTCGGAACCGAGCGGGATGCCGAGCAGGAAGCGGATCACCACGAGCCAGCCGACGCTCGGCACGAAAGCCTGCGCCAATGCGAGCACGATGAACATCACCATGGTGATCAGGAACATCACGCGGCGGCCGATTTTGTCGGACAACCAACCGCCGAGCAGCGCGCCGATCAGGGCGCCGCCCTGCGTGCCGGCCGCCGCAAGACCGAGCATCAGCGGATCGGGATTGTACTGCTCCTTGATGAAGATCAGCACGAAGGCGATCGAATAGAGATCCCATGCCTCGACCAGGATCGAGGCCATCATCAGCCAGCCGACCTTGTTACCTTTCGGACTGTAATTCGTGATGAGGTAGCGCACCGCAGCTTCGCTCGCGGTCGGTTTTGGCGTGGCCATCGCTGACATCTTTGGTCCTCTTTTCGAAACTCTTTACGCGCCGAGCAGCGGTTCGATGCTGCAATCGAGCAGGCGCGGGTCGATCCCGGTCTCCATGCCCGTGAACATCTCGCCCATGTAGTCGATCAGTGCATCGCTCGCCTTGACCGCATCCCCGACGCGGCGATTGGCGACCGCATTGAGAATGGCCAGATGACGATCGATGGTGCCTGACAGATCGGCCTGTCCCGGCATGAATCGGTGATGGATGTAGCCGATGCGGCGATAGAGCGTGTGCAGCGGCCGCAGCGTATGCACCAGAAACGGTTCGCCCGCCGCATCCAGCACCAGTGCGTCAATACGGCGATCGATGCTGTTGAACTCGTCGAGGGTCAGGCTGGCGCGGCGCTCGCGCAGCAGCCGCTCGATATGGAGCGCCTGATTGCGATGCGAGAGGCTGGCGCGATCGGCCGCGAGCCGGACCACAAAACGCTCCATGTCGCGGCGCAGGCCAAGCAGCATGCGTTCGCGCGCCAGATCGATCGGCGCGATGTGCAGGCCGTGGCGCGGGCGGATGATGATCAGCGTATCATTGGAGAGACGATTGACGGCGTGATGCACCGGTGTGCGGCCGAAGCCGGTGATGTGCTGCAGCTCCAGCATCGTCATGAACTGGCCGGGCTTGAGCTCGCAATGGACGAGCAGCTCTTCGATCCTCTGATAGGCAAGCTCGAAGAAATTGAGCCGGTTGCGCCGGCTGGGCTTGCCGTCGCCGTCGACCTCCGCTCTCACCACCTCGAGCGCGCGTTTACGCCGTGCCATGAAGTCCTCCCCGTCGGCCTGCGCTCTCGCGTTGCAGCGGAGGCACCTTGTTGGTGACAGCCTTAAAACATGTTGTGATATATTACAAGCAGGCGTAAGAGATCCGCCTGCTCGCCACACCTAGGCGCGTAATGATAACAAGACGGGCGCCACGCGCCTGTGATGGGAGGATTATTGCCGTGAAGATCACGTCGATCGAGACCCTGCGCACCGAGGAATTCTCCAACGTCATCTGGGTGCGCGTCCACACTGATGCAGGCGTGGTCGGACTTGGCGAGACCTTCTATGGCGCGGGCGCAGTTGAGGCGCAGATCCATGACACCTTTGCCGGCCGCCTGCTCGGCCGCAATCCCCTGCACATCGAGGCAATCCATCGCGACATGCTGAACCTGCCGATGGCGCAGTCCTCCACCGGCGTCGAATACCGCGCGGCCTCCGCGATCGACATCGCGCTATGGGATTTGTTCGGCAAGGTCTGCAATCAGCCGGTGCACCAGATGCTCGGCGGCCTCTGCCGCGACAAGCAGCGCATCTACAACACCTGCGCCGGCACCAAATATGTTCGCTCCACCAACATCAGCCCGGTCTCGAACTGGAACATCGGCACCGCCGAAGGCCCCTACGAGGATCTCGATGCGTTCATGACCCGCGCCGATGCGCTCGCCGAGAGCCTGCTGGAAAGCGGCATCTCCGCGATGAAAATCTGGCCGTTCGATCCGGCGGCGCAGGAGAACAAGGGGCTGTTCATCACCGCCGCCCAGATGAAGCAGGCCATCGAGCCGTTCGAGAAGATCCGCAAAGCCGTCGGCGACAAGATGGAGATCATGGTCGAACTCCATTCGCTGTGGAATTTGCCGACCGCCAAGCAGATCGCGCGCGCGCTTGAGCCGTACAAGCCGACCTGGTACGAAGACCCGATTCGGATGAATTCGCCGCAGGCGCTCGCCGAATATGCCCGCTCGACCGACGTCTGGGTCTGCGCCAGCGAGACGCTGGGATCGCGCTTCCCCTACAAGGACATGCTCGACCGCGACGCCATGCATGTGGTGATGGCGGATTTGTGCTGGACCGGCGGCCTCACCGAAGGCCGCAAGATCGCGGCGATGGCCGAGACCTATCACCGTCCCTTTGCGCCGCACGACTGCATAGGCCCGATCGGCTTCGTCGCCGCCATCCACATGTCGTTCAGCCAGCCCAACACGCTGATCCAGGAATCGGTACGCGCCTTCTACAAGGGCTGGTACAATGAACTCGTCACCACCATGCCTGTGATAAAGGACGGCTATGTCTTCCCGATGGAAGGCCCCGGCCTCGGCATCGACCTCCTGCCCGCTGTATTCGACCGCAGCGATCTTACCGTGCGCCGCTCCAACGCCTAGGGAATCTTGAGATGAGCACCGCCCTCTTCGACCTTTCCGGCCGCACAGCGCTCGTGACCGGCTCCTCCCGCGGCCTCGGACGCGCCATCGCCGAGGGCATGGCCAAGGCCGGCGCCAAGCTGATCATCAACGGCGTCGATCCCAAGCGCGTCGAGCAGGCCGTCGCCGAATTTCGCGCCGCCGGGCATCAAGCCGAAGGCGCTGCGTTCAATGTCACCGACGAGCCCGCGATCGTCGCTGCCTTCGAGAATTTCGACAGACAAGGCCTGGCCGTCGATATCGTCGTCAACAACGCCGGCATCCAGCACCGCAAGCCGCTGGTGGAGTTCACCACAGACGAATGGCGCAAGGTGATCGAGACCAACCTCACGAGCGCCTTTGTCATCGGCCGCGAAGCGGCCAAGCGCATGATCCCGCGCAAGCACGGCAAGATCATCAACATCGGCTCGCTCGGCAGCGAGCTTGCGCGTCCCACCATCGCGCCCTACACGGCCGCTAAAGGCGGCATCAAGAACCTGACCCGCTCGATGGCAGTGGAATGGGCCCAGCACGGCATCACGGCCAATGCGATCGGACCCGGCTACATGCTGACCGACATGAACGAGGCGCTGGTCAACAACACCGATTTCAACAACTGGCTGATGGGCCGCATCCCGTCAAAACGCTGGGGCCGGCCGGACGAGCTGGTGGGCGCCGCGATCTTCCTGGCGTCCGATGCCTCGACCTACGTCAACGGCCAGATCATCTATGTCGACGGCGGCATGATCGCCGCGATGTAATTGCGAAGACCAAACGGAGCAAGCCATGCGCGCCGTCGTTATCCACGCACCGAAAGACCTGCGCATCGACACCTATCCCGATGCGGCGCCCGCATCGGGCGAGGTCCGCGTCAAGATCGCCAATGGCGGCATCTGCGGCTCCGACCTGCATTACTACCATCACGGCGGTTTCGGCGTCGTGCGCATCCAGCAGCCGATGGCACTGGGGCATGAGATCGCCGGCGTGATCGCCGCCGTCGGTGACGGCGTCACGAACGTGGAGCCGGGCACCCGCGTCGCAGTCAACCCGAGCAAGCCATGCGGCCAGTGCCTGCATTGCCAGGAGGGCATGCGCAACCAGTGCCTGGACATGCGCTTCCTCGGCAGCGCAATGCGCTTTCCGCATGTGCAAGGCGGCTTTCGCGAGTTCCTCACGGTCGACGCCACGCAGGCCGTGCCGATCGCCGACAAACTGACGCTGGCGGAGGCCGCGGTTGCCGAGCCGCTCGCGGTGTGCCTGCATGCCGGCAAGCAGGCCGGTCCCCTGCTCGGCAAGCGCGTGCTGATCACCGGCTGCGGCCCGATCGGCGCGCTGATGATCCTGGTCTCGCGCTTCGGCGGCGCCGCCGAGATTGTGGTAACCGATGTCGCTGAAGCGCCGCTCGCGGTCGCCAAAAGGCTCGGCGCCACGCACGCCATCAACGTCGCGACCAATGCCGCCGCGCTCGATCCCTGGCGCGCCGGCAAGGGCGTGTTCGACACGCTGTTTGAAGCCTCCGGCAACCAGGCTGCGCTGCGCGCCGCGCTCGACGTGCTCCGCCCCGGCGCGACGCTGGTGCAGCTCGGCCTCGGCGGCGAGATGACGCTGCCGATCAATTCCATCGTCGCCAAGGAATTGCAGCTCCGCGGCACCTTCCGCTTCGATCCCGAATTCGAACTGGCGGTGCGGCTGATGGGCGAAGGCCTGATCGACGTCAAGCCGCTGATCACGGCCACCATGCCGTTCGAGAATGCGGTCGCAGCGTTCGAGCTCGCCAGCGACCGCACCCAATCGATGAAGGTGCAGTTGACGTTCTGAGCGTCGGCCAGCGTTATTGGTTCTCGATCAGGCGATCCCTGACCAATCCCACCGCGCCACGCTTCCAGGAATAGTCGGCGCCCATGCGCAAGCCACTGTCGCCACGCGCGACGACTGCGCCCGTCCGCGCGTCGCGCACCTGAAAGCCCACCGTATACTCCGTCCGGCTGACCCGTCGCACCACGCCAATTAGCGATTGATCCGCACCGAGCTTTCCGGCGATGGCCGGATCGCATCCGCCGCAATCGCGCAGCCTACGGCTCCTCGCGGCGCCCTCGCCTGCGCCGCTGACGTCGACGATGCGGTAACGGCCGGATTGCGCGAGGGCGGCGCGCACGCCCGCCGTCGCTTCGTCCAGATAGGACACGTCGGCGGCCGCGGGGCTGGATGCGGGCGCCGCGGTGTTGTCGTCGAGTTCGAAATCGAACACCGCAAGCGCGATCGGCGCCGGTGCGGCGAGCGCTGCCAGGACCTCGCGGGACACGAAGATCTCGGCATGTTCCCATGCCTCGTCGTTATCACCGCGGAAGGTATAGAGCTTATCCATCACGACCTTTTTGGCCCCGGCGTCGATCACCGCAACCTTGGCCCATTGCACCAGCGTGCTCGTCTTCTGGATGCCGCCGATGACCTTGAACGCCGCCCCGTCCTGCACGGACGGTGCAAGCCGATAGCGCCGATCGGCGGTGATGTGGCGACGCAACGCGGCCATGAATGCGGCGAGCCGCCGCTCGTGGGCGGCGGTCTGGTTGGCGGGCTCTGCCGACGTGTCGGTATAGCTGAAATCGTCGATGACAACGCCGACACTGGCGTCGGCCGCCGCCGGCCAACGAGCCGCGGGGACGACGAGCAGGAGAATTGCAACAGGGACAAGAAGGGATCGACACATGTGCGGCCTCGCGGGTGGAAAGATCCTGACGCTAGGCCGGGGACGTCCGGCGTGCAGCTTCTCGCGTCCCGGCAACCGCCGGGAAAATTTCACGATCTTGCTCCCTGAGCGCCGGCGGCGCTTTCCGGCCGTGCCGTTCTGCCGTTTAATGTCGCGGCGGACCAAGATCATCCGCGCAGGAGGCTCGCCGATGTGGAACCACCTGAAGCCCGACCTGAAGCTCCGCCTGACGTTGCGCGTTGCGGCCATTTCCACCCTCTGCTTCGCGGCGATCTCGGCCTATTTCCTGATCGAGGCCGATCGATCCGTGCACACCCGGATCGACGCGATCGCCGGTCTCGCCGCGCGAACGCTGGAGCTGCAACAAAACAAGATTCAGTGGGTGAACCATCCCCGCGCCGAATTTCCGGACCTGGACAATGTCGCAGCCTCGGTCATGGCGCCGGGTCTTTGTCTTGCGTTTCGCGCCGGCAACGGCGACGCCGTCCAGCGTTTCTGCGGCGGCGCATCCGGCACCACCGGCCATCCGCCGCAAGCCTTCGCCACGCTTTACCGTAAACTATTCAATCCCGGCCGCGAGGCCACACATACGGTGACCGTCCGCGGCACCACGATCGGCGAAGCTGTCGCCTGGATCGATCCGGCGGTGCAGACGGCCGAGGCTTGGCACGACGCCGGCCGCCTGATTGCGGCGCTTGCAATCGTGCTGCCGCTGTTGTGCGTGCTCGTCTATGCGGCGCTGGCCCGTGCGCTGCGTCCGACCCGGATCATCCGCGACGGCCTCGAACGGATGGCCGCCGACGATCTCACGGCGCGGCTGCCGCCATTCGAACTCGCGGAGCTCTCGGCCATCCGCGACGTCTTCAACTATCTCGCCGAACGTCTCTCCACCACGCTCGCCGAACGCAGCGAGCTCACCCGCCGGCTGATCGTGGTGCAGGACGAGGAGCGGCGCCATCTGGCGCGCGAACTTCACGACGAGTTCGGGCAATCCCTCGCGGCCATCCGCGCTCTCGCCGCATCGGCGCACCAGACCGCAGCGCAGGACTGTCCCGCCCTGCTACCGGAATGCGACGGCATCTCCCGGACCGCGACCGGCATGATGGAGACGCTGCGCGGCGCTCTGTTCAGGCTGCGGCCGCCCGACGTCGACGAGCTCGGCCTCGTCGCGAGCCTCGAAGGCCTGGTTGCGGGCTGGAACGGCCGCAGCCGCGGCCAGCCCCGCTTCGAGTGCCGGTTTGACGGCGCGTTCGAGAGCCTGCCCGCCGCGGTCGGCGCCGGGCTGTACCGCATCGTGCAGGAGGCGCTCACCAACGCGGCCAAGCATGCCGGCGCCACGCGGGTTACGCTGGAGCTGACCGCGCGCGAAGCCGCAGCGCATGACGATCGCACTATCGCGCTTCGCATCGCCGATGACGGCCGGCCGGGCGATGCAGTCGCGACGACGGGAATGGGTCTGCTCGGGATGCGCGAGCGCGTCGCCGCGCTTGGCGGCCGACTGAGCTTCGAGACCGGAGCGGATCGAGGCGCGACGCTGCACGTCGTCATTCCCGCATCGGTCCATCCGACCGTCATGGAGCGTGCCGCATGAATGGCACCGACTACGCCATCATGTTAGTCGACGATCATGCCGTCGTCCGCGAAGGCTATCGCTCGGTGTTGCAGAAGCAGCCCGGCCTGCGCGTCGTGGCCGAGGCGTGCGACGGAGCCGAGGCCTACCGCCTGTTCAAATCGGCCAAACCCGATCTCGTGATCATGGATCTGAGCATGCCCGGCATCGGCGGGATCGAGGCGGTCAGGCGGATCCGGCAATGGGACAAGGCCGCCAAGATCCTGGTCTTCACCATGCACCAGAACGCGGGCTTTGCCGTGCAGGCGATCCGCGCTGGCGCCAGGGGATATGTCACCAAGACCAGCGCGCCGGAAACGCTGGTGCGCGCGGTCATGGACGTGCTCGCCGGCAAGATCGCCATCAGTCCCGACATCGACCATGAGCTGGCTCTGAGCCGGCTCAGCGGCGAAAGCTCCGCCGCCGACGTGCTCACCGCACGCGAATTCGAGGTGCTGCGCCTGTTGCTCGCGGAACGGAGCACCGACGAGATCGCCGAAACGCTTCACGTCAGCCCGAAGACGGTTGCCAATCTGCACTCGCTGATCAAGGACAAGCTCGGCGTCGGTTCGGACATCGAGCTGGTCCGGCTCGCACTGCGCCAGGGCCTGCTGACCCAGGCAGATTTTGGCGAGGCATGAAGCGCTTCGATCAGGCCAGATAGCGCGTGAGATAGCCTTCCATCGCGTAGAGCGCACACAGCGCCAGGCTCGACCACACCGCGGCGCTGAAATACAGGAACATCCAGGTCAGCTCGCCCTTCCAGTGCGCGACGTCGTGGGTCACCACCCAGCGCGTGCTGACATCACGGAGCCCTTCGAGGAAGCCGAGGAGCCTGTTGCCCTCGGCATGCGCCGCCCGCCAGCGGCTGAGATACATCGGCACGTCGACGGTGACGAGAAAGGCGAGGAAGCAGGCGATGCCGACGATGCCGGCGCTGAGCGCCCAGCGCACCGGTCCCTGGAATTCCGGCATCAGACGGCACAGTGCAATCCCGACCAGGAAGAAGGTCACCGCCCACAGCGAATTCTCGATCGCGTTGAAGAGATAATTGGTGGTCAGCACCGCGTACCAGGAGAAGCACTCCGCGATGATGATCACGGGCACGATGACGAGGGCGATGTTCACCGTGGTTTCGGCCCCGGCCATGGTGCCGAGCTGATGTAGGATGATGGCCCATTGCGCGGCGAAGCACACTTCGGCGACCGTCGCGACGGAGCGGCCGACGAACACACTGGAGAGCCAGGTGTCGAACAGGCAGATGCGCTGCACATCGGCGCGCGGCAGGAACGAACGGAAGGCGCAGCCGAACACATAGCCGGCGCAGAGCAGCAGCATCACGCCCATCGCCGGCGGCCCACCGAGGTTGCCGCTGACGGGCTGATAGAACTCCCGGTACAGCATGAACCAGACAAGGATATTGACGTTGCTGACAAGCGTCAGGGACCCCCACCACCACGCGAGGGGATTTGACCGCGCCTGCCACTGCAACATGATCAGCTCCGCTGTAATCGATTTGACACGTCGTCGTAACAATCCTGTCACAGGCCGCTAGGGAATCACGACAAAAATTTGTGCGCGGCGGGCTCCTCATGGGCTCTTTGTGCGTGCGAGGCTTTCGGCGCTTCGTCCGCATAGTGGACGAAAATTGCGCACTACGTGAATTTATTGGACAAGAAGTCCAGCCGGCTTCATGAAGTCCGCATGGCTCAAACCGCCCCCAAATTGCTTCACGCCTCCTCGTCCGCCGCCGCGGTGCTGGCCGAGAGTGCCGATAACGCCGCTTTCGCGACGACTCTGGCAAAAGGCCTCGTGGTGCTCGAAGCCTTCAAGGCCGGGACGACGCTGCTCGGCAACATGGAGCTGTCGAGGCTGACGGGGATTCCGCGGCCGACGGTGGCACGGCTGACGCACACGCTGGCCGAGCTTGGCTACCTCCGCTACGACGCCGCACGCTCAAAATACTGCGTCGGCGCGCGCGCTTTGCGGATGGCGCATCCGCTGCTCGCCGACATGCAGTTTCGCCAGGTTGCGCGGCCCATGATGCAGGAGCTGGCGCAGAGCGTCCGCGGCACTGTCTCAATCGGCCTGCTCGACGGCACATCGATGATCTATGTCGAGACCGCGCGCTCCGGCGATGTCGGCCCGCACGTGCCCGACATCGGCATGCCCATTCCCGTCGTGATGACCGCGATGGGCCGCGCCGCCGCGGCGACCTTGCCGCCGGCTGACGCCGCATCGCTCGAACAGCGCATCGAGGCCGAGGACGCCGAGCTGTGGTCGGCCTTCCGTGACAAATACCGCTCTGGACTCGCGCAATGCGCAAGCCGCGGCTTCTGCACCTGCTGGGGCGAATACATCGCCTCGATCCACGCCGTCGCCGCACCGCTGTTTCACGCGGGCGAAACCAGGCAGTCGTTCTCGATCAATTGCGGCATCCCCGCGTTCCGGCTTCAGCCCGGACAGCTGGAGGGCGAGATCGGCCCGCGCATCGCCGCCCTTGCCGACAGCATCCGCGCGGTCGCCAGCGCAGCGCCCGCTATCAAGACACGCAAGCAAAACAAGAAGGGAGCCAGGACATGAACAAGAAGTCCGGCACCCCGCGCCCGGGAGGCCATCATGACCATTACGCGCCGAACATTGCTGGGCACCCTTGCCTTTTCCTTTTCCGGACTGCCATTCTCGGCACGCGCTGAGGAGGCCTGGCCGTCGCGCATGGTATGGCTGATCTCGCCTTACGGGCCTGGCGGATCCAACGACATCTCGCTGCGCCTTCTCGCCGAAGAGTTCGGCCGCAGCCTGCACCAGCAGTTCATCGTCGAGAACAAGCCAGGCGCCGGCACGCGCATTGCCAACGATCTGGTCGCGCATGCGCCGGGCGACGACTACACCATTCTCTATGTCGCAGCGCCCTACGCCACCGCGGAGGCGCTGTTCGGCAAATTGACCTACGACCGCAGCGATCTTCAGCCGGTTGCCATGGCGGTGACCGCGCCGCTGTTCCTGATCATCAGCGCTGGCGCGCCGTTCAAGACGCTTGCGGAGTTGATCGCCTACGGCAAGTCCAAGCCGGACGGGCTGACCTTCGCCTCGCCCGGGGCGGGCTCGCAGCGCATCTAGCCGGCGAGCTCCTGTTCAGGGACGCCGGCGTCAAGGATCTCAACATCCCCTTCCGCGGCGACGCTGCCTCCTACACCGAGCTGCTCGCCGGCCGCGTCGACGCCACGCTGACGGCGCTGCCGACCGCGCTGCCCTACATCCAGAGCGGCAAGTTCATCGTGCTCGGCGTCGCCTCGCCTGAGCGCAGCGCGCTCTACCCGCTGGCGCCGACCCTGCGCGAACAGGGGTTTCCCAACGTGGCTGCCGCCGGCTGGTACGGCTTCATGGCGCCCTCCGCGACGCCGCGCGCGATCATCGACAAGTTGGAGGCCGAAGTTTTGCGCGCCCTCGCCAATCCCGCGATCAAGGACAAGCTGACCGCCCAGGGGCTCGAGGTGCGCGCCGGCACCGCCGCCGAATTCAGCCAGTTCATCGACAACGAGACGCGCAAATGGACCGGGCTGATCCGGGAGGCGGGCCTCAAGGGGGAGTGAAGAAGAAGTGTGAACGCGCGGCGTGAGGCGGTGGGGTCTCTCCTCCGTCATGGCCGGCTTGTCCCGGCCATCCGCGCCTAACCGCGCGGCACGAGAAACGTGGATGCCCGGGACAAGCCCGGGCATGGCGACAGAGAGCGTGGGTCATCTTTTCATCCCGCTCACATGCGCCGCGAGCTTGTCCAACGTCTCATAGCCGTATTCGACGGCTCCAAAACCGATCATGCCGTCGCGCTGCTCCGTGGTGGAGGCCAGTTGCCGCATCATCAGCACGGTCTTGCCGTTGCTCTGCTCGGCGAACGTGAGGGTGAAGCGAAACAGGCCAGGATCGTCGTCCTGGTCGGCGCCGTGATCCATTTCCATCAGTGACGGCCGCTCGATGCGGCGGAACCGCATGCGGTTCGGATAGACCGTGCCGTCGGGGCCGATCATGTTGAAGCGCCAGACGCCGCCGACCCGCACGTCCATCTCGAAAGTCTCGATCTTGAATCCCTTCGGCCCGAACCATTGCGGCAGATGTTTCGGGTCCGACCACGCCTCGAACACCAGATCGCGCGGCGCGTCGATCACGCGCGACATCACGATCTCGCGGTCGAGCGACCATTGGGACAAAGCCGGGTTGGCAGAACTCGTCATCATTTGGCACCTTTCCGTTTGCTGGTTCGGGACGGCCGTTTGGCGGTCGCCCCCTCCTTTTCCTTCTTCAGCTTCATCACGTAAGCCTCGAACCGGTCGAGCCGCGCCTCCCAGGTCGCGCGCTGTTGCTGGAACCAGTCTTCTGCGCCGACAAGGGCGTCCGGACTGAGACGGCAAGTGCGGACGCGGCCGGACTTCTCCGACTGGACGAGCCCGCTCGTCTCCAGCACGTGGATGTGTTTCATGAAGCTCGGCAGCGCCATCTCGAAGGGATCGGCGAGCTCGCCGACCGACGCCTCGCCCGCGCACAGCCGCATCACGATCGCCCGCCGCGTAGGGTCGGCGAGCGCGGAAAAGATCTGGTCGAGTCGGGATAATTGGTTAGCCATAAAGCTAACTATATACCTCGTCGCAATTCGGCGTCAATAATTATTAGCCCTTCGGCTAACTAATTTTCGTGAGCCGCATATGCGGAACCCACAGCGCGCAATCGTGACTTGGGAGACCGCGCGCTCCCAGCTAAAAGCTTCCCCGGGGGCAGCATCGCATCGATCGTCAGAGCACGTGCCGCCAATTGTCATCTCATCGCAAATCAGCCGCCGGACACTTGCCCGGGCCGCGCTCATTCCGTTCGCAATCGCGCTTGCCCGGCCGCACCGCGCATCGGCGGATTCTGACATGATCGCGCAGATGCGCGACATCGTCGCCGCCGAACTGGCGCCGACGGCGACGTCGGCCCATCCGGGCGGCCTCGCCGCCGCGCTTTATGCCGGCCGTCATGTCGAATTCTTCAATTACGGTTTCGCTGACGACGCCAGCAAACGGCCGGTGACGCCGGACACGCTGTTCAACCTCGCCTCCTTGCGAAAGCCGTTCGAAGCGACGCTGGTGGCGCTCGGCACGCTGCGCGGCGAGCTGCGGCTGGACGATCCCCTGCCGAAACACCTGCCCGAACTCACGGGCGACCATATCCGCCGCGTCACAATCGGCGAACTCGCCACGCACACATCGGGACTGCTGCTGCCGACCGACTATCCGCCCTGGCCGAACGATGCGTTCAGCCGCGCGCAATTCATCGATATGCTCAATGCCTGGACGCCGCCCGCAGGCGTCGCGCCCGGCAAGCAGCGCATCTACACGCATGCCGGCTACGTGCTGCTCCAGCTCGTGCTCGAACGCTGCTACCGCGCGCCGATCGCATCGCTGATCGAGCAGCGTATCCTCCGGCCGCTCGACATGACCGCGACTTACGTCCCCGAGCGCGGCGCGGACGACCGCGCAGTGATGGACGAAGCCCGGATGCAGCGTGTCGTCCAGGGCTATTCCGACCAGGGCACCGCGACCGGTCCGCCCGGCAACCAGCAGAGCTATTTCGATTTCCCCGGCACTGGCCAGATGTTTTCATGTGCGCGGGATCTCGCAACATTCGTGGCGGCCTGCGTCGACGGCCGATCGGTCGAGCCGCATTTGCGCGAGGCGCTGCGGATGACGCAGCACGAGGCCTTCCGGGTCGACGAGAAATTCGGACAAGGCATGGCCTTCGAGACCGTGCATCTTCCCGGCGTCACAGTTGTCGACAAGCCGGGCGGGCTGAACAACGCCACAGGGTATCTCGGCCTCGTGCCGGCACGGCGGATCGGCATCGTGCTGCTCGCCAATCGCGGCGAATATCCGCACGAGATCGCGCGCTACAAGATCCTGCCCGCACTGGCGCATCTTGTGGCGTCGCACGCAGGATGAGTTCAAAACAGAAGGCCTCTTCAAAACGGAAAGCCCTGGCTGAGCCAGGGCTTTCCGCGCCAGGACGAAACGTGATGGCGATCAGTATCTTGCGACGACCGGTCCGCCAAACTTGTAGTTCACGCCGACGCGCACGATGTTCGACCTGAGGTCGACCGAGTGGGTGTAGACGTTGCTCGGAGATGGCACAGCACCCGCGAACGTCATGAGATTGGTGCTGGTCGCCGTGGTGCGGCCGAGATCGACGTAGAGATATTCAGCCTTGAGCGACCAGCCGCCGCCGAACGCATATTCGGTGCCGACACCTGCGGTCCAGCCGAGACGCGTATCGCGGATCGCGGCCGATTCCGTCGCCGCGGAGAACGTGTCGGTGAAGTTGAAATTGCCCCTCACCTCGGCGATTGCCACGCCGCCCGTGGCGTAGACCAGCCAGGTCGGAGCCGCGAGGAAGCCGATCCGGCCGCGGATGGTGGCGAGCCAGTCGGCCGAGACCTGCGAGGACACCGTGAAACCGGTGGGCGCACAGCAGGGATAGACGCCCGAACCCGTCGCGCTGCCCTTGAAGCCGAAATAATTGATGTCGCCTTCGAGGCCAAGCACGGCGTTGTTGAATTGCCAGTTGTAGCCGGCGGTGAAGCCGCCGGTCGCGCTGGAGCTGTTGACGCGCTGGGCGCCGACCGCCGCAATCGCAGGAACACTGGAGGTCGCGAAATAGCCGGCGGGATCGAACACGGTCGACGTGGTCGGGTCTGCGCTGCCCCATTGTCCGCCGGCATTGGCGCCGACATAGAAGCCGGTCCAGTTGTAGGCCGGCGCCATCATCGGCGCCTTGGTGTAGTGCGCCGCCAAATCCGCAGCGGACACGGACGCCGTGCCCAGGGCAACCGATGCGACCGCCAGCAAAAACTTCTTCATTCCAATCTCCAAGCCCCACGCGATCGATCTCGCGTTTTCGAATGCGCGCGGGTGGGAACCATCCGGCGCAGACTGGGGATAGGCGGCGCACCGCCTCCCGTCTTGGACTGCGGCGAAGTTCATAGGGACTATGATGCAGTATGCGGTCCACCGGCTGTGAAAGGTATCAAGTGTGGCCCAAGTGCCACGCATCCCGCTCGCCGCAGCACCGGGCAACGGCGCACAACGCACGTTCGTATCGCGCCACAACAAGCGCGTGAGCATGGAGGATCAAATCTTCCCAAGGGCGCTCAGACTGAACGCGTCAGTCCGCCGTCGACGCGGATGTTCTGGCCGGTGATGTAGGCAGCGCCGTCCGAGGCGAGGAACGCGACCGTCGCCGCGATCTCCTCGACCTTGCCCTAGCGCCTCATCGGCACGCTGTCGCGGCGGGCCTCTGTCTGCGGCAGGCTGTCGATCCAACCCGGCAGCACGTTGTTCATGCGGACGTTGTCGGTGGCATAATTGTCCGTGAAGATCTTCGTGAAGGCGGCCAGCCCTGCCCGGAACACCGCCGAGGTCGGAAACATCGCGCTCGGCTCGAACGCCCAGGCGGTCGAGATATTGATGATTGCCCCGGCCTTTTGTGCCTGCATCACTGGCGTCACCAGCCGCGTCGGACGGATCACGTTGAGCAGATAGGTGTCGAGCCCGGTGTGCCACTGCTCGTCGGTGATCTCGGTGATCGGTGCGCGCGGGCCGTGACCGGCGCTGTTGACGAGCACGTCGATATGACCCCACTTCGCCAGCGCACCGTCGACGAGGCGCTTCAGATCGTCATTCGACTTGTTGGAGCCGATGACGCCGATCCCGCCAAGCTCGGTGGCCAGCGCCTCGCCCTTGCCCGATGACGACAGGATCGCGACGCGAAAGCCGTCGGCCGCGAGCCGCCGCGCAGCCCCCGCTCCCATGCCGCTGCCGCCTGCGGTGACGAGTGCGACTTTCTCTGTTGCCATGACCGATGATCCCTTGCGATGGAGTTGAGGCGAGCCGCAGGCCCGGCCTATCATGAGGCCTTCTACAGCCAGGCTTGTCGGCAGGTCCACCGTCGAAGGCATCCGTCATGACTGATTTGCAGATCCGCAACCTTCGCCCAGAGGAGATTTCCCGCGCCGTCGACTGGGCTGCCGCCGAAGGCTGGAATCCGGGCCTTGCGGATGCGGCCTGCTTCGCGATCCCCGATGCGCAGGGCTTCTTCGTCGGTGAGATCGACGGCGAGGCGGTGGCGACCGTCTCCTGCGTCAACTACGATGATCGCTTCGCCTTCCTCGGCTTCTACATCGTGCGCGCAGGGTTTCGCGGCGCGGGTCACGGCGTGCGCATCTGGAACGCGGCGATTGCGCATGCGGGGTCCCGCGTGATCGGGCTCGACGGCGTCGTGGCGCAGCAGGACAATTACAGGAAATCCGGCTTCCAGCTTGCTTACGCCAATATCCGCCATGGCGGCGCCATTGCGGCACCATCTCTACCGCCGCCTACCGACATCGTCGCGCTGGACAAAATACCGTTCGCCATGGTGGAGACGGATGACGCGACCGTCTTCCCGGCCCCGCGCATCGCCTTCCTACGTGCCTGGATCAATGCGCCCGGCCATCACGGCCGCGCGCTGCTGCGCGACGGCAAGCTCGCTGGATGGGGCGTGATCCGCCAGTGCCGGACAGGCCACAAGATCGGCCCGCTCGTCGCCGACGACCGCGCGGCAGCAGAGCCGGTCGTGCAGGCCTTGCTGGCAAGCGCGGGCAGCGGCGAGATCTTCCTCGATGTCCCCGCCGTCAACCGCGAGGCAATCGCACTTGCGGAGTCGTTCGGACTGAAGCCGGTGTTCGAGACGGCGCGGATGTACACCGCAGCGGCCCCGCCGCTGCGGATCGACCGCGTCTTCGGCGTGACCAGCTTTGAGCTGGGCTAGCGAATACGCCGCTCAGTAGCAGCGCATGATGTTGACGGTGTGCTCACCGCCGCCGCGGCCGGGCACCGTTACGGATTCGGTGGGACAGCTCGGCACATAGGGACGATCGGACGGTACGACGTTCGGCGGGAAGCGATGCGTCCAGTCCCAGGGAACGTCGTAGGTATAGTTGTAGCGCACGTCGTTGGAGAGCGGCTGCCCTGCATCGGCGAAGGGCTGGCTGTAGCCCGCACCGTTGTAGAAGAACCCGCCGCCCGGCCAATACACCCACGGATTGTTCCGTCGGTGGAACCGGCTGCCCGGCGCGATCGCTGGGCGGGCTGCGACCGGCGGCGCGGCAGTGGCCACAACGCCATGCGGCGCGGCGCCGCCGGGTCTTGCAAAACTGTCGCTGGCGGCAAGGAGCAGCGCGGCGGCGCTGAGCGAGGCGAGTAACGCCCCGTGCATTCTATACGTCATGATACGCACCAACTCGTTGGCTACACGGCAGCTCCCCGAGGTGACGCTAGGCCGGGCCATCGGGCCTCGGCAAACATATAATTAATTATTGGTTAAGACCCAATCTTAACGCGACCTGCGACAAAGACACACGGGCCGCTCACGTCCGGCGTCACCGCAGCCGCTTCTCGAACACATCCTTGAACACCGAAAACGCGGAGAATGCACTTGGCAGGCCTCGCCTTCTCTAGCGGTCACGAGAGAATGCGGCAGCTACCACCCACATCAATTCAACCCAATTCCGAAACATTTGATCGTCAGTCGATCTCGAGTTGATCGCTGAATTCGGGGAACGCCGCTGCGGTGCGGTCGTTGGCTCCAGACACCAGCACGGAGCATCGAAATGCAGAATGCAACGAAGCTCGCATGCCTGATCGCAGCGTCGGTCATCGCGGGAACAGGAGCCGCATCGGCGCAGACCTACGATCGGTTCGGAAATCCCGTGGGATGGGGTCCCCGCTATGAGTCCATGCAGCCGCACGTGATGTACGATCCTGGCGTGGCGGCACCGTACGGTGCGCTCAACGGCGCCAATCATCCCACGCCTAGCTCGACGCAGGGCGATGTCGGCCCTGAAGGCAATAACAATGGTACGCTGACCGGCATCTACCGCAACTGGTAGAGGTTCGACTACAGGACCCGCCGCTCCAACGAGCGGCGGGTTCTTCACTCTCCCAAGCCCCTCTTGCATGACGACCCGCCCCTGTAACAAGACTGTCATGCGGCAAAACTAAACGATGGCGGGGGCCGCGGTTGGCCACCGAGCCGCCTCACCGCAGGGAGAGATTTGATGCGCCGTTCACTGGTGTTGCTGTCCGCCGGACTGACAGTGCTGTCCACCGGACTTTGCGCTGGACTTGCCTCCGCCCAGAACAACACGCCCCGTAACCTGATCCTGTTCATCCCAGACGGGCTGCGCGCCCTGAAGGTCACGCCCGAGACGGCGCCGGCGATGGCCGAGGTCCGCGACAAGGGCGTCAATTTCAAGAACCCGCATTCGCTGTTCCCGACCTTCACCATGGCTAACGGCTCGGCGATGTCGACCGGACACTATCTCGGCGACACCGGCGTGTTCTCCAACACGATCTGGACCAACTACACCTCCGCGCCTGCCGGCGACACCGTGGTCCCCTTTATCGAGAACGACGTCGTGCTCGGCGACATCGACGAGCATTTCAAGGGCGACTATCTCAACGAGGAGACCATCCTGAAGATGGCCCGCGACAAGGGCCTCAGCACCGCGGCGATCGGCAAAGTCGGTCCGACCTACCAGTTCGACCACAAGGACAAACCCGAACAGCCCGGCCTGCATTCGGTCGTGTTCGACGACTCGACCGGCGGCAAGAACGGTGTGGCGCTGTCGGACGAGGTGAAGGCAGCGCTCACCAAGGCCGGCCTTCCCCTCGCCGCCCCGCCGCGCGGCGACAACAGCAAGGCGGGCGACGCCAAGACGCCCGGCACCACGGTCGCCAACGTCGCGCAACAGGCTTACTTTGCCGATGTCGCCACCAAAGTCGTGTTGCCGATGTTCAAGGCGCGCAACAAGCCGTTCGTGCTGGTGTTCTGGTCACGCGACCCTGATGGTACCCAGCATAACCAAGGCGACAGCCTCAACCAGATCAAGCCGGGCATCAACGGTCCGAGCACGATGGCGAGCATCAAGAACGCCGACGACAATCTCGCCCAGCTGCGCAAGGCCTTGGACGAGCTCGGCCTTGCGGCGAGCACGAACATGATGATCCAGGCCGACCACGGCTTCTCGACCATCTCCAAGGAGAGCAAGACCAGCCCCTCGGCCAAGGTCAGCTATGACGACACGCCGAACGATTTTCTGCCGATGGGCTTCCTGGCGCTTGATCTGGCCAAGGCGCTCGACCTGCCGCTGTTCGACCCCAACGACAAGAACGCGAAGATTGAAGGCAACAAGCACCCCAAGGCCGGCAACGGCGTGCTCGGCAAGGATCCGACCAAGCCCGACCTCGTCGTCGCCACTAATGGCGGCTCGGATCTGATCTACCTGCCGAGCAAGGATAAGAAGCTGGCGGCCAGGACCATCAAGGCGTTGCTCGAGCAGGACTACGTCTCCGGCCTGTTCATCGACGACCAGCTCGGCCGCTTTCCCGGCACCCTGCCGCTGTCGAGCATCAATTTGCGCGGCAAGGCGGCGACGCCGACGCCGGCGATCGTCGTCAATTTCCGCTCCTATGCCAGCGACTGCGGCGAGGCGCCGACCAACTGCTCGGTGCAGGTGGCCGACACCGTGCTGCGCCAGGGCCAGGGCATGCATGGCAGCTTCAGCCGCGGCGACACCATGAATTTCATGGCCGCGATCGGACCGGACTTCAAGGCCGGCTTCGTCAGCGAACTGCCGGTCAGCAATGCCGATGTCGGCATGACCGCCGCCCAGCTGATGGGTCTGCGCGCCTCACCCAATGGCAGCCTCGTCGGCCGGGTGATGTCGGAGGCCCTGCCCAACGGCATCGTGCCGAAGGCCTACAAGGCCGTTGAGAAGTCGAAGATGTCCGAGAACGGTCTTCAGACCGTGCTCAACGTCCAGCGCGTCGGCAGCCAGCGCTATTTCGACTCCGCCGGCTTCCCGGGCCGCACGCTTGGCCTCGAGCCGAACCCCGGCAAACAAAAAACGGCGGGGAAATAACCCCGCCGCTTTCTCTTGCCCTCAAAAGAGACGAGATAATCTCACATTCCAATGTCGAACACGTTCGGCAATTGGCCCGCCAGAGGCAGCGCGGTGGCGCCCAGGAAGGTCGCCACCATCGCCATCAGGCGACGGTTGTTCTGGCGCTTGCCGCGTATCTGGCCCGCGATCCACTCCAGCATCTCGGTGTTGACCTTGGAGGCATAGGCCGGCGCCCAGCTCTCGATGTCGGACTCTGCCGACAGCGCGACGCTGCGCGGCGGCACCTTCAGGCCCGACGCGCTCGCGGCATAGTGGGCGACCGCCTTGGCCAGCAAATCGTCGAACCGGCCGCCATCGGTACGCTCGGTCGCGGCCTCGTTGATCTCGAACAGCGTCTCGGCTTCGGAGCGGCTGACCGGCTGATCGTTGACGGCTGTGGCCGTCAGGATGCGGGCGCACCAGGCGGTATCGTCGGCATCGAGCGAACGGGAAAAGTGCACCCGGCCCTTCGTCGTCGGGCCTTCGCCCGTGATCACACCGTCGCGGACGATGGTCAGCGCGTGAGCCGCAGTATCGCGGCAAGACGGTTCGAGGGACGGCAACTCAACAGGCTTCTCAGCGGACTTCTCAAGAGACTTGGGCGCAGCGGCAGACATAGTTCACTTCCAGATTTCTTCTGATCGACCAGCATTTTCATGCGGGCGTAAAGGGGTGATTAACGATTCGATACGGGGATCGCGACTTTTTCCAATGGTTGCCAATTGGTCGCTATCAGGACCATTTTGGTTCCATCAAACTCGGGCGAGCGTGATGCGGATCATAAAAGGCTTTGTCGGGGCAATCGAGACCGTGTGGCTCCGGCGGGGATGTTTCGCCGCACGCGCCCCTGTGACAGAAAGGTGCTAGAAAATCGGTCTTTCAGAGAAGGAATTCACATTTTACTTGAATCGGTTCACTTGAGCGCGACGACACCCTATACTACCCGTGACGGCAAAATGTGAATTCATAAGCAAATTCAATGCGATGAGGCAAAACCATGACACTCCCGATCGGCGCCACCGCCCCCGACTTCGAAGCTGAGACCACCGAAGGGAAGATCAAGTTCCATGACTGGATCGGCAACAGCTGGGCGCTTCTCTTCTCGCATCCGAAGGACTTCACGCCGGTTTGTACGACGGAACTCGGCGCGCTGGCCAAGCTGAAGCCCGAATTCGACAAGCGCGGCGTCAAGCTGATGGGCCTCTCGGTCGATCCGGTTGACCGCCATTCCAAATGGTCGGAGGACATCAAGGAGACGCAAGGTGCCGCCCCGAACTATCCGATGATCGGCGATACCGACTTCAACGTCTCGAAGCTCTACGAGATGCTGCCGGCCTCGACCTCGGGCGATCCCCTCACCCGCACGCCGGCCGACAACCAGACCGTCCGCAATGTCTTCGTCATCGGGCCGGACAAGAAGATCAAGCTGGTGCTGGTCTATCCGATGACCACGGGCCGGAATTTTCAAGAAATCCTGCGCGCCATCGACTCGCTCCAGCTCACCGCCAAGCATCGCGTCGCAACGCCGGCCGACTGGTCGCAGGGCGAGGACGTCATCATCGCAGGCTCGGTCTCCAACGACGAGGCCAAGACGATCTATCCGCAGGGCTGGAAGGAGCCGAAACCCTACATCCGGATCGTGCCACAGCCGAAGTGACGTCTGGCGGTTGCCTCTGGCAACCGCCAAAAAGTGATCCCGGGGCGCGCGAAGCACGAACCCGGGATGTCGAGATCCCCAATGCGCGTTGCGCATTGGGACCGGTCCTTCAGTCCATCTTGACGACGTCAGACCACACGTCCGGCCCTCAAGCTGCGCCCACGCGGTCGAGGAAGCTGTCGACCTCGGCCTTCAGATGCACGCTCTCACCCGACAGCGCCTGGGCGGAGGCAAACATCCGGCTCGAGGTTTCGCCGGTCTCGCTGGCGCCCTTGGCGGCATGACGGACATTGACCGCGACGTCGGCGGTGCCGGAGGCCGCGGCGCGGACGCTGGCGGCGATGTTGTGGGTGGCGCTGCGCTGCTGCTCCACCGCGGCCGAGATCGAGCCGGCGATGCCGCTGATGCGCTCGATGGTCTGGCCGATCGCCTTGATGGCTATGACCGACTCCTCGGTCGCAAGCTGCATGCTGGCGATCTGGTTCGAAATCTCATCGGTCGCCTTGGCCGTCTGGCCGGCGAGCGTCTTGACCTCCTGGGCGACGACCGCGAAGCCGCGGCCAGCATCGCCCGCGCGCGCGGCCTCGATCGTGGCATTCAGCGCCAGGAGATTGGTCTGCTCGGCGATCGAGGTGATCAGCTTGACGACGTCTCCGATGCGCGCGCCCGCCTCGGAGAGCTGCGCGATGCGCTGGTCGGTGGCCTCGGCCTGGCGCACCGCCTCGGCGGAGATCTCGCTCGATTCCTGCACCCTGCGGGTGATCTCGGAGATCGATTGGCTCAGTTCGTCCGAAGCCGTCGCCGCCGAACGCACGTGCTCGGAGGCGTTCTCGGACGCCCCCGCCGACTGCGCCGATAGATCGGCCGTGGAACGTGCCGTGTCGGTCAGTTGCCGGGCCACGCGCTCGAATTCGCCGGATGAGTTCAGGACCTTGTCGAGAATGCCGCCGACGCTGCCGCGGAACTCCTCGACGAAATTACGCAGCTCGGATTTGCGCTGCTCCGCAGCAGCCGCAGAGGCCGCCGCCTGCTCGCTCCGCAGGCGCGCCCGCTCCAGCGAATTGCTCTTGAACACCGCGACCGTGCGGGCGATCTCGCCGATCTCGTCGGCGCGCTCCTCGCAATCGTTCGCGACGTCGTTCTGGCCGTCGGCGAGCGCGGTCAGCGAGCGCGTGACAGAGGTGAGCGGCCGGGTAATGCGGCGGACGACCAGCATTGTGAGGGCCAGGACCAGCAGCGCGGCGATGCCGGCTGCGGCCCCCATGCTCTCGATCGCCTGGGCCAGCATGCTCTCGAACTGCGCCATCGGGATACCGACGTAGAGGATGCCGGCGACCTTGCCGGTTGCATCTGCGACCGGGAAATAGGCGGTCATGAACGATTTGCCGAACAGCGTGGCCGGCCCCTTGTAGGCCTCGCCACGGCGCAGCAGGGCTTGCGCCGGATGGTCGGCGGCAAGCTGGGTGCCGACGGCGCGCTCGCCATTTTCCTTCTTCACGTTGGTCGAGCGGCGGACGAACTGCCCGCTCGCATCGTCGAACGCGAACAGGGTCGCGTTACCGCCGACATAGGACACCGCGCGATCGACGATGGCGTGATCCCTGAAGTCGGGCATTTTGGGGATCTCGGCGCGCGCGACCGCGCCATCCTTCATGGCGATCCTGGCGTCCGGAGCGGTCTCGGCAAAGGCAAGCGCCAGCGTGCGCAAATTGACCTCGATGTCGCGCAACGCTCGATCATTGATAGCCGTGGTGAGCGACCAATAGCCGGCGCCGACCACCAGCGCCGTATTCACGGCGATCAGCAGCACGGCGCACAGGACGGCCTTGGTACCCAGCTTGAATTGCGGCAGGAGTTTCGCCGTCGCAAGTTTAGACATGAATGGAATCACCCCCGTAATTCCTGCATATTCGTGCAATCGGCTTACGGCCGCATTAACGAGGGTTCGCACCAAACGCACGCGGAATGCTTTACAAATTGTAAACGAGGGGCACCGGGCGGCGCGGCGCGCTGATGGCTGGCGTGGTCGCTGCGGATGCTCGATGCCGGCCTTGCCAAGATCGGGGATCGCCGACCCTTTCCAGGGGGCGGCGGAGCAAGAGTGATCCCGGGCGTGGCGCGCGGCAGCAGCGCCGGTGCCGTCGACTGGAACGGGATCGCCCCAGGCCTCGCGTCAAGCGCTGCCGGCAAAGCGGATCCACTCTCCTGGCGGGCGACACTGATCGTACTGGCGAGTCGGCGTCGAACCCGCCAAGCCCTATCCGGATGATCGTCGATCATGCGAAAGCACGCGAATGGGCGTTAGGTGCCTACGCAAAGATCCGCAAAGGTTTGAGCGTTGCTTTGACACAATTTCGAATCCCGCTATCGTCGTTGCTGCATTCAAACCGAGGGGGACGATATGGACGACGATAAACCCGTGACCGAGCAGGCGATGGAGACGATCACCACCGCCGTGGAAGCGACCAAGGACGCCGCTGTCACCGCCGTCAAGAAGGTCAGGAAGGCCGCCAAGAAGGTCGCAAAGAAAGTAGCGCCGAAGAAGGCCTCCAAGAAGAAGGCTGCCAAGAAGGCTTCGAAGAAGGCCGCAAAGAAATCGTCGAAGAAGGCGACCAAGAAGACCGTGAAGAAGGCGGGCAAGAAGGCTGCCAAGAAAGCTCCGAAGAAAGCTCCGAAGAAAGCCGCCAAGAAGAAAAAGGCCAAGCGCTGATCGCAGCCCAAGGATAGGCAGAGCAAGCCTCCGGGTGCGGGCGCACCCGGAGGCTTGCGGCGAAGTGCCTACTCTCGCCGCTTGGATGCGCGCCGGCCTGGATGATGCTCGCCCCGCGGATCGCGGAATTCGCTGCGATGGCCGCGCCGGTCCTCCTTCGCGAACTTTCGCCGCTTCTCGGGCGAGCCGAACGCCTTGATCACCCGTCTGCCATTGACCTTCTTGATGACGTAGCCGCCCTCGGTCATCGAGAACGGCGCCTTCAGCGATCCCATGTGGTCGAACTTGGTGCCGCGGGGATGCTCGAACGGCTCGAACCAGGATGGATAGACAAAGTTCGACATCGGGAGACCGTTGACCGGGAAAGAATCCTCCTCCACGGCGTCGCAGACCTCGTAGGCATACTGGGTGTTCCGGTTCTTATCCGCCCAGAGATTGGCCATTGGGTCGAGCACCATCTCGAACAGCTCGTGTGAGGCGGCCACGCTGATGGGCTCTTCGCCCAGGGCCTTGACGAAGATCTTCGAGATCGGCTGGCGGCGATGCGTCAGCTCATGGCGGCCGAGCATGTTCTTGTGGGAAGCTTCGTCGAAATAGACCAACTGCCAATCGGTCGGCTTCGGCTTTTGCGTGGCATAGAGATCGACCGGATAGCCCCACACGGGGAGGAAATGCTTGTCGTAGCACTTCTGAAGCGCTGCAGTGAGCGCGCTCATCTTGCGACCGCTGATCGTTGGCTCCGCGTAGTTGATGCAGGCAATCCGAACCGGCTTCATGGACCGGCCGAGCAGTGCGCGTCTCGCCTTCTTCATGGACATCACCGTGTTGAAAAGGAAATGGGATTGAATGGTCCCAGCCTAGCACGAAACGGCCGATACACGTCAGGGATGTGTCCGCCGAAAATGCTAAAGGCGCCGGTTGACCACGAACACCGCGGCCGCGCACATCGCCATGCCGGCGATCGCAAGCGCGTCGAGCTTCTCTCCGAATAGCACGTAAGCCATCAGTGCCGTGACCGCGGGCACCAGGTAGAACAGGCTCGCGACCGAGGTCGCCGCGGCATGGCGGATCAGCCAGTACAGCAGCCCGATGGATCCGATCGAGAGCGCCACGGCGAGCCAGGCCAGCGCGAGCACGAACTCCCGCGTCCAGCGCACCACGCGGTCTTCGAACAGGAAGGCACCGGCCGCGAAGAAGATGGTGACAGCGACATATTGGATCAGGTTGCCGGAGCGCCAGTCGATGCGGCTGCAGTAGCGGCGCTGATAGAGCGTGCCGAGCGTGATGCTGATCAGGGCGACCACTGAGGCGAGCCAGCCGAGCCCGGCTTCGCCGGTCAGGGGGCGGTTGTGCAGGATCAGCACCACCCCGCCGAGGCCGAGCACGAGCCCGGCCCATTGCACCGGCGTCACCCGTTCGCCCAGCCAGCGGTTGGCGATGGTCGAGGTCAGGATCGGCTGCAGGCCCGGAATCAGCGCTGAGAGCCCTGCGGGAATCGAATGCGCGATCGCAATCGCGGTGCCGCCGAGATAGAAACCATGAACGAGGATACCGGCGACCGCGCTGTGCGCGATGCCGATGCGGTCGGGCCATTTCGGGCGCGCAATCGCCACGATCACCGCCATCAAGCCGACCACGATCACCATGCGGATCGCGAGATAGGTCAAGGGATCGGCATTGTTGATGACGTATTTGGTGCCGATGAAGCCGGTGCTCCAGAGCACGACGAACAGGATCGGCGCCGCGCGTGCGGCCATGTTTTCTTGATTATGATTCATTGCCGTCTTCATTGCCCGACCAGAGGCGATGCGGCAACGCGAATTTGCGGCGCTCAGATGTTGCGCTGCACGACGACGGACAGAGGAAACGGCAGCTCAGATCAGCCGCTCACCACTCTTCCGGACAGGGATTGATGATCTTCCAGAGCTCGACCCCGTTCTTGATCTTCTTCATGTCGGTCGTGAGCCCGCCGTTGCGGCGGATCCAGTCCTTCACCGTGTCGGGATAGTAGGACATCAGATCCGACGTCCCTTCCGAGCTGGTGACCTTGATGCCAAAGGTAAAGGCCTTGTCGTAATAGGCCTGGTGGAAGCCGAGGCTCGCGCGCGGCGTCACGCAGATCTTGTTCATCGGCACGATGCCCAGCACCAGCGTGCAGGCCGAGTTGCAGATGCCGTCGATGATGACGCGCTCGCGCTTGTCGCGGACGCGCGCGTACTTGGCCTTGTACTCCTCGACATAGCCGCCGTGGTCGCGCGTGATGTGCAGATCCGCCCGCGCCGGCGTGGCGACAGCAACGGAGAGCAACAGCAGGCTCAGGAGCGTGATGCGCATGGCAAAGGGACGGTGAAAACCTTGCAGGAATGGACCGGCCTCGAAGGACCCCCAAGGGGCCGGCAGGAATCTTTGACCAGATTCTCTTTGGTCATACTTGTGTGGGGAATTCGTTAAGCATCCCGAAAAGGCCAAAAATGGGCAGGCCGCGGGGCGGACCGGCATTTCGGTCACACCGCCCGGGAATCCACGGAAATCGCCGGGTTTTCCCGCCGCTTGGGTGCCCAGCCCGCCGAAAATCGCTATAACGAGCTGACCTCTAAGTGTGGTTTCGGAGAATCGAGATGAGCAAGTTGAAGCTTGTTGCCATGGTTGCGGCCCTTTCGGCCGTGACCCTCGCCCCCAGCCTTGCGGAGGCGCGGCATCACCGGCATCACCGCTCTTCCACCAACCCGCTGCCCTACCCGATTAGCTATTTGCACAATTACGGGCCCGGCGTTACCCCCGGCACCTTCGCCTACTACGACGGCCCGTCGACCAACCACTGCTACCAGAGCGCGGCTGCCTATGTCGGCCAGGACGGCCGCCGACATCCCTGCAACTGAGGGGTACCGGCGCGTCGTCTCCCGGGGGAAGCCTTAACTGGCGGCTCCCGACAGCAGCAATTGCTTCTCGATCTCGTAGACCGGCAACTTCACGAGGTCCTTGCCGACTTCGCCCTGGAGCGCGCACGGCGTCCGAATAGTCCGCGCGGATCATTCCGAGGGCGCGCGGCGAGGCCACCATGGTCAAAGCCGTGGTCTCGCCAGAACTGACGGCGGTATCGAGCCGTCCGGCGAGGCTTCGCAGGAACGCGCGCTCGGCCTCGTCGTGCCAATCGGTCTGCTCGGCCGAACTGCGCGCACCGCCAACCGCGGCATGCAACCGGCCGGGCGCGTCGGTCCCCTGCGCGGCGGTGGCAGGGTTGGACTGCTCATGCACCTCCCTTGTGTGAAGGTTCGGAAAAATCCCGTCGCCGAGATTCTCCAGAATCGACGCCTTGCGGCCATCACACACCACCAGCCAGTCGCCCTTGTCGATTCTCATCTTGTTCATTGCGCTGCTCCAAACGATCCGCGGACACAGCCCTCCGACGGAGGCGAAGCAACCGCCGGAGATGCTTTCCCTCGAATGCCTCGAGAGAACTGCCCACGGCGAAAAGACTAGGGACGAAGCCAAGCGTGAATTGCGCAGGATCAAGGATGGTGGCGATGTTTGCCATGGCCGAAGCTGAGGTAGCTTGCGACAAGCCGGCTCAGGCCTGAGACGAACTGGCTGAAGATTTGTTCATCAGCATTACATTTCGGTTCCGCCACAATTTGGGCAGAACATCTTCGATATCCTGCAAGGCGTAAGCGGAGGAAGACATCATGAAGTTCAATATGGGCCTCGTCGCCGTGGCCATGTTCGGTGCCGTCTTGGCATCGTCGGCGGCGTCCGCCATGCCCGTCGCGCCTGCACCTGCTACATCGCAGGTCTCGGACGTCGAGCAGGTCCGCATGGTCTGCAATCAATGGGGGCGTTGCTGGTGGCGGCCGAACTACGCCTATGGTTACGGCTACGGCCCGGGATATTATGGGCCGCCGCGCTATTACGGCCCGAGATATTATGGGCCGCGCTATTATGGGCCGCGCTATCGCCGCTGGTGAAATCTGGAGGGGCCCTCGGGCCCCTTTCGCATGTGAGAGATGCGCATTCGGCCCGCACGACCGCTGAGACCGATTCCAAACTGATCTAGATTAAGGAAACTGATCTAGATCAAAGAAAAGAATCCGCCGTCGGGCATTCTCTGCCGATGGCGGACCTCATCGTTTTTCAATGCCCTCAGACGGGTATGAATGTTCAAACCCACCTGGAAAGACAGCCGAAACTCGAAGGTTGACCTTTCGAAGCGTTCAGCTGCCCTGCGTGCACGCGGGTCCATTTCATCGATCTGGCCTTGGGCCGGCCGATGGTCGGAGATCGTTGACGCACGAGGTCTCCGTCATATCCAGCTCCATGTGTTCGAGGCCGTTCGAACAGCCTCAAGTCCAGGCCACATCGCATGATCGCCGTAATATTACGGCCTGCTTCATGATCTACGGAATCAAGATGTTTCACCATTGATATGATCTCCATCATTGCGGCGGCTGCGGGCTTGACGAAATGTTGTTCAGTGCCCTGACACCTTCCTCCGCACTTCAACTGGCGACCTTCGCCGATATCGATGCGTTCAAGCCGGCCGAACTGATGGAGGATGCCAGGAGCATCCCGCTCGACATTGCGCGATTTGCGGCGGCGCGCGCGGTGGTCTGCTTGCCGGCGTGCCGGATCATCCTGATGCGATCGTTTGCGCGCATCCTCGATACGGCCTATCGCGCGCCGGGTGGCATGGTGATCCTCTCGATGGCCGATGACCTGCGGGCCAATTTGAACGGCGTGGATCTGGACTCGCGCTTCTTCGTGGCCCTGCGCGGCAACGACGATTGCCATTTCGTCGAGCCCAGAACCAATCTGCATGCGATGATCATCCTCTCGCCCGGCAGTTGCGATCCACGGCGGCTGGCCGATCAATTTCGCGATGCGACGTGAAACCTCGGCCAAACCGAACCATCAAGACCGAACCGGTTGCCCGATTCCCAGGAGGTTTCCTTCACTGTCGCGGAACCACGCACCCCGCTCACCGGTGCCTTTGCTGGGGTAGTTGCCTCTGATCTCCGCAATCCCATCGACGGTACTCAGGCCGGGCAGGTCATACTCCTCGAACTCGACTCCCCGCGCGCGAAGCTCGCGCACCGTCGCCTCGATGTCGTCGACTTCCCAGCCCATTTGGGTGTGCGAGCCAGATTGCACTCCCGCCGAGACGAAGATCGCAAACTCGCCGGCCCTGCAGACGTAGCGCAGCCCGCCCGCGCGCTGTTCGACCGGTTCGAGCCCGAGTTTCTCCGAATAGAACGCCCGCGCGCGATTCAGGTCTTTGGCTGGAAGCCGGGTTGCCACTTTCGCGTCCTTTAGCATGTGCTTTCTCCTTTCGTGATCTTAATGCGCTGGCTTGCCGCCAGCGATCTTCGGGAGGCGCCATATGGAGAATAACGTAAAGCAATTGTTCGAGCGCTACGAGAAGCTGTTCCGAATGACGCTCACGGGTGAAGTGGACATGGACAAGGTGGCATCGTCATACACCGCCAAGTTCGTCGCTGCGTCTCCGGCGGGCGTCAGTGTCGTCAGAATGACGAGCACCTGAAGCAGGTGATGCAGCAGGGATTCGAAAACTATCGCCGAATCGGCACCAAGGACATGCGACTTCGTAATGTCCGCATCGCACCTATCGACGAACACCACTGCCTGGCCCACATGGCTTGGACCGCCATCGTTCGGGGACTGATGCCTCGGAGACACTGGCGCGCTCGGAACCAGCGCTCGGGTACCTTGTTGCTTTGGTGAGGCGTCCGCATGGTCATTCGCACCGTGATCTGATCGACGTACAACGACTCGACGCTCGACGGGAAAGGGTGTCCAAATGGGTGAAAGCATCGACGGTCAGGCAAGTGTCCAACAGGCCGGGTTTCCCGGTGTCACACGTAAGGTTCTCGAACGTCTTCCATTGCCCCGGCGATCATCGGGAACTCGTCGTGGTTGAGGTGACCTATCCACCCGGTGGCATAGCTCCGCTTCACCGACATCCCGTTGGGGGAGTGGTCTTCATCATCGAAGGTGTTGCCGAGTCAGCTTATGGCAGCGATGATCCGCGACAGTATCGAGCAGGCGAGACATTGCAGGATCGGGCCGATATTCCACACACCCTCTTTCGCAATTGTGACCCGGAAGGCCCGCTCCGCTTTCTGACCATCTACGTGCTCGAACCTGGACGCTCCTACACAATGGAGCCATGAGCTCAATTGGCGCCTGAGTGGCAGACGGTGGCGAAATCGCGCCGCATCCTGCAAAATCGTAGAGTGGCGCGCCATTCAGAACAAACCGCGCACTCATACATAATTGAAATTGCTTGTGATTTTTCCTGCCCAATGGTTCGACGGCCGTCGGCCGCCGAGTTCGGCCTCACCCGCTGTCGCAGAGGATTTCCGCACGTCTCACGACAGCGTGCGCCTTTCGATGCGGGATCGTAGTATTGTCGTCCGAAGCCGTCGAAGCTTCGAGACCGAGGATTTCGTCTAACACTCGATCGCGGCGCTCGAAGAGTTGCACTCCAGAATCAAGCTGATGATCGCAGCTGCGGTCGGACAGCGCGGCAAATGGAGGACATTATGGCGTGGCGTGACGACAAGGCACGGGCAACTCTGATCCGCGATGCAGCGGGCAACGTGCAGCCGGGCAGGAGCCCCCGGGCCTTTGCCGAACCTTTGTTCGGCTACACCAATAACGAGGACCTCGCCAATTACGATGCAGTCTCGCTTGCCCTCCTGGCGGAGCAAGCCTGGGAACACGTGCAGCGGCGCACGGCTGGCCGCGCCGATATCCGCGTCATCAATCCGATGCTGCCCGACGGACGCGAGATTTCCGTGCTCGAAATTCTCAACGACAACATGCCCTTCCTGTTCGATTCCACCATGACGGAGCTCGCCGAGCAGGGCATCGAAGTCACCCTTGTCGCACACCCGATCATCGCCGTGGAGCGCGATGATCAGGGCAAGCTGCTGCGCTTCTACGGCGAAGCACTGCCGGAAGGAGCAAAGGGCACGCGCGAAAGTCTGATTCATCTCCACATCACTCGCCTGGACGCCGATTCCGATCGCCAGAAGCTGGTCGACGGCCTCACCAGGACGTTGAACGACGTCCGCGCCTGCGTCACCGACTGGCGCGCTATGCGCGACCGCGTCGAGGAAGCGATCAAGACTTACTCTTCCAATCCGCCGCCGCTGCCGATCGACGAGGTCGCCGAAGCAAACCAGTTCCTGCAATGGCTCTGCGCGGACAATTTCACCTTCCTCGGCGTGCGCGAATATCGCTTCTCGCCCGACAGCGATGCGTCCGACGACATTACAACCGGCGAAGGCCTCGGCATCCTACGCGATCCCGACGTCAAGGTGCTGCGCCGCGGCAGCGAAATGGTGGTGATGACGACGGAAATTCGCGAGTTCATGCGCGAACCGACCCTGCTGATTGTCATCAAAGCCAATGTCTCCAGCCGCGTCCATCGCCGCATCCGGATGGACTATGTGGGCATCAAGCTCTATACGCCCGACGGCCGGCTTGAGGGCGAGTTGCGCGTCGTCGGCCTGTTCACCTCAGGTGCCTATACCCGCTCAGTACGACAGATCCCTTATGTCCGTCATAAGGTTTCGCGGGTGCTGCAGCGCGCCGGCTTCGACCCGAACAGCCATTCCGGCAAGGCGCTCATGCATATTCTCGAGGAATATCCGCGTGACGAACTGTTCCAGGTCGATGTCGACACTCTCTACAATTTCGTCATGGAAATCCTGATCCTCTACGAGCGCCCGCGCGTCCGGGCGCTGGCGCGGGTCGACAAGTTCGATCGCTTCGTCTCCATCCTTACCTTTATTCCGCGCGAGAAATTCGACACCGACGTCCGTACTCGAGTCGCTGCCTTCCTGGCGCAGACCTACAACGGGGCCCTGGCCGCCTCCTACGTATCATTCCCTGAAGGGGCGCTTGCGCGCGTCCACTACATCATCGGGCGCTATGAAGGCAAAACTCCCGTCGTCGAGCGCACCACGCTCGAAGCCGGGATCGGCGCCATTGCTGCGACCTGGGCCGACAAGCTGAAGGCCGCACTCACTGCGTCAACCGATGGCATGCGGGCGCGCATGCTCACCAACCGATATGCCCGGGCCTTTAGCGGCGGCTATACCGAGGTGTTCGGCGCGGAACAGGCAATCACCGATATCACAACCGTCGAAAAGCTCACGCCAGCCCGCCCGGTGACGATTTCGGTGCACCGCGTCGAAGACGAGCACGATCCCAGACGCTTCGGCCTGAAGGTGTTTTCGGACGCCGCACCGCTGTCGCTGTCTTACCGCGTGCCGGTGATCGAAAATCACGGCCTGCGCGTGGTCAACGAACGCACCTATCAGATCGTGCCCGGTAACAGGCCGGAGCCGGTTTGGCTGCACGACATGATGATCGAGACCAGTGACGGCCAGCCCATCGAGATCAACCCGGAATTCAGCCATCGCCTTGAGGCTTCGATCATGGCGGTGGTCACCGATCGCGCCGAATCCGACGGATACAATGCCCTGATCCTGCGCACCGCCCTGGGCTGGCGGGAAGTCTCGACCATCCGGGCGCTGTCGCGCTATTTGCACCAGATCCGCGCGCCGTTCACCCAGGATTACATGTGGGAGACCCTGCGCAAGAACTCCGCGATCACGGCCACCCTGGTCGCGCTGTTCCAGGCCCGCCTCGATCCGCGCCTCGCCTCGACCGATGCCGAGCGCTCGGCGCGCGAGACGGCTCTGCTTGCCGAGATCGAGGAGCAGCTCAAATCCGTCGCCTCGCTCGATGAAGACCGCATCGTGCGCCGCTTCACCAACCTGGTGCAGGCAACCGTTCGCACCAATCTGTGGCAGATCGGCGAGGATGGACATCCGCGTCCGGTGATCTCCTTCAAGTTCGAGGCGCGCCGGATCGACGACTTGCCCGCTCCCCGACCTCTCTACGAGATCTTCGTCTATTCACCTCGTGTCGAAGGTATTCACCTGCGCTTCGGCAAGGTTGCGCGCGGTGGCTTGCGCTGGTCCGATCGGCCGCAGGATTTCCGCACCGAGATCCTCGGCCTGGTGAAAGCGCAGCAGGTCAAGAACGCCGTGATCGTGCCGGTCGGCGCCAAGGGCGGCTTCGTGCCCAAGCGCCTGCCGCCGCCTTCCAGTCGCGACGCCTGGCTCGCGGAAGGCACCGAAGCCTATCGCGTCTTCGTTCGCTCGCTACTCGAGCTCACCGACAATCTCGACGGCGACATCGTCGTGCCGCCCGAATCCACCGTGCGTCACGACGGCGACGATCCCTACCTCGTCGTGGCCGCCGACAAGGGCACCGCCACCTTTTCCGACCTCGCCAACGCAATCTCGGCCGAGAAGAACCATTGGCTCGGCGATGCCTTCGCATCCGGTGGCAGCCAGGGCTACGACCATAAGAAGATGGGGATCACAGCGCGCGGCGCCTGGGAAGCAGTCAAGCGCCACTTCCGCGAGCTTGGCACCGACATTCAGACCATGCCGTTCACCGCGGTCGGCGTGGGCGACATGTCCGGCGACGTCTTCGGCAATGGCATGCTGCTCTCGCCGGCGACAAAGCTGGTCGCGGCTTTCGATCATCGCGACATCTTCATCGATCCGTCGCCCGATCCGGCCGTCAGCTTCGCCGAGCGCAAGCGGCTGTTCGATCTGCCGCGATCGAGCTGGCAGGACTACAACAAGTCGCTGATCTCGCAGGGCGGCGGCGTGTTCTCGCGCCAGCTCAAGGCGATCCCGCTCGCTCCGGAAGTGCGCACTCTGCTCGATCTCGACAAGCCGCAAGCCACGCCGTTCGAGGTGATGACGGCAATCCTGAAGGCTCGCGCGGACTTGCTGTGGTTTGGCGGCATCGGCACCTATATTCGCGCATCGGCGGAAAGCGACGATCAGGTCGGGGACCGCGCCAATGATCCGATTCGGATCACCGGCGCCGACGTCCGCGCCCGGGTGATCGGCGAAGGCGCCAACCTCGGCGTCACCCAACGCGGCCGCATTGAAGCGGCGCAGAAGGGCGTCAAGCTCAACACCGACGCTATCGACAATTCGGCCGGCGTAAACACGTCCGACATCGAGGTCAATATCAAGATCGCGCTGGCGCGCCCCGAGCGCGAGGGACGCCTCAGCCCCGCTGACCGCAACAGCCTGCTCGCCGCGATGACCGACGAGGTCGGCACGCTGGTGCTGCGCAACAACTATCTGCAGACGCTGGCGCTCTCGCTCGCCGAACGCAAGGGCGTGGCCGAGACCGGCTTCCTCGCCCGCCTCATGCAGTCGCTCGAGCAGCGTGGCTTGCTCAGCCGCGCGGTGGAGTATTTGCCCGACGACGCAGCGCTCACCGAGCGCACACGGCGCCGCCAGTTCCTGACGCGGCCGGAGCTTGCCGTGTTGCTCGCCTACGCCAAGCTGACCCTCTACGATGACGTGCTCGCCACCAGCGTGCCCGATGATCCCCATCTTGCCCGCGAACTATCTCAATATTTTCCGCGCGAGGTTCAGGACAAATTCCCGAGAGCGGCCGAATTGCATCGCCTGCGGCGGGAGATCATCGCGACCAGTCTCGCCAATGCGGTGATCAACCGCGGCGGCCCGGCCTGTGTCGTGCGCCTGATCGACGAGACGGACGCCGATATCCCGACCATCGTCATGGCCTATGTGGCGGTCGATGAATGCTACGGACTGAAATCGCTCAATGACGCGATCGATGCACTCGACACCTGCATCGACGGGCAGCTGCAGCTGTCCCTCTATGCTTCTGTGCAGGACCTCCTGCTCTCCCGCATGGTCTGGTACGTGCGCCATGTCGATTTCAAGGACGGACTGGAGGCCGTCGTCGCGCGCTTCGGCCCGGCTATCCGCCAGATCGTCGCCGGGCTCGACACCGCCCTGCCGCCGGACTTACAGGCGGGGCGGGGCAAGCGGCGGCAAGAACTCACTGAGGCCGGTATCCCGGCCGGCCTCGCCGGCGAGCTCGCCGATCTCGACGCTCTGGTCTCGGCACCCGACATCGTGACGGTTGCCGAGCGCACCACGCGCCCCATCGGCGACGCTGCCGCGACCTTCTTCGCCGTCGAGGCGAATTTCCGTCTCGACCGCATCATCGCCGCCGCGCGCGGCGTGCCGGCAAACGACTATTTCGAACGTATGGCCATCGATCGCGCCGTTGAGCAGATCGCTGGCGCCGAAAGAAGGCTGGCCGCGGATATGCTGGCAACCGGCCAGTCCGGCCATGCGGCCGTCGCGAGATGGCTCGCGGCTCACCCCGAAGCGACGCGTATCCGCCGCTCGGTCGAGGAAATTGCTGCCAGCGGCCTGACGCTCGCCAAGCTGACGGTGGCGGCGAACCTGCTGGGGGACTTGGTCAAAGCCTGAGCGTGCGAAGCAGCGATGTAAGAAGTTCAATGCCAGCGCAGGCTGCAGGCCCGAACGGAGGAATCCAATGATCCACGCCACTTGCCATACCGCCGACAACGCCCGCTGCATCGAGTTCGATGCCACACCGTGGTTCAGCGAAGCTGATGCTCCGAGCATTATCGATCTGGCCCAACGAGGATGGACCAGTACGGCGATTGCGGATTCCCTCGAGCGCCGACGAGGATACGAAGGCTTGCACGACCTCGTTGAGTATGCGGCGAAGCGACTGCAATCGGAATCCCTGGAGGACCCAACCTGGGAAACCTTCGAATGTGTCATCGATGGACCCGAGGCGGTCGCCTGGCTCGAGAAAAATCGGCCCAACGTCGTGGCAAGGATCCGGTAAGCCGCGGGAAGCGCCGCAATGGCCGCAATTGATTGGCGCAATAGCTCCCCCTCACAAATCGCAGTCGCGGCATTCGTCGGATCGCGCACCACTTGGCGATTTCTACGACTATGCGCGTGCGCCCGCGCGTCCTGGCCAGCGACGAGCGAAGCGCGCTTCAGTGACATGGGCGGTGACGGACGATTGGCCGAAGGACGTGCCGGTGACCACGCCGCCGCGAAAAGCTGGAGGCGCGGAAGCTCTTTTGCCCGAGAAGGTGGGCGCGCCACGCCCATGACGATGAGCACTACTCGTTCGCCGTGGCGCTATGACGTTGCGGCCGAGCAGGCGATCCGGCCGGATAACCTGCGACGGTGCGATCTTGCGCTTCGCCCCGCGGAGACGCCCTGGGTCTCGAATTGAGTCCCGACCCTTGCCTTCCGGGTCCGTAACGCGTTACATTGTAACGCGTTACGGATGGAGAAGTCCAATGGCGGCGGCAGCCGAGAGGATGAAGATGATGCGGCAGCGGCGGCGCGCACGGGGCCTGCGTGAGTTGCGTCTCGTAGTCGCCGACCCCCGCTCGCGGGCGGTGCGACGACGGGTGGCGAAGCAGGTTGCCCGTCTCGATCCTGATAGCGAACGCGACGCGCTGGAGTGGATCGAGTCGGTCTCAGAGTTTGATGCAGATGCAACGCGGTGACGTGGTAGTTGTTGCCGCGGCCGGTGACTATGGCAAGCCCCGCCCAGCGGTCATCGTGCAGACTGACGCCTTTCCGCAGAGCCATGCCTCTGTAGTGCTTTGCCAGTTGACTTCCGATCTGGTGGACGCTCCGGATTTTCGCGTCACCGTTGAGCCCAAGCCTGAAAACGGATTGCGGCTCACGTCGCAGGTGATGGCCGATAAGCCGGTCACCGTAAGACGCGAACGGATCGGGCAGAGGATCGGGCGTATCGGCGACCAGGACATGGCTCGGCTCGGAATTGCCTTGGCGTTTGTCATGGGGCTCGCGGATTAGCGGCTTCTAGTCCAGGCGACCGACCGCAAGATTCACGCGGCTGTCAGCGGCATGATGCGGCATGTTCCGGCGCCCGGCGACGATGTCTTACAAAATCGCAAAATGGCGCGCTCGGAGAGATTCGAACTCCCGACCCTCGGAATCGAAATCCGATGCTCTATCCAGCTGAGCTACGAGCGCCTTGGCCCGGAGACGGGCCGCTATTGAACCGCGTCCGACCGTGCTGTGGGACCAGCAGCGGGGAGCGTTCCGATGCGTTCGAATTAGCAGAGAGGCGCGACAATAAAAAGCCCTACTCGCCCCTCCCGGTGCAGAACGTAGCGCTCACCAGGTGGTGTCGAACAGGCCGAAGTGCGGCTGCTGCGCCACCAGCATCATCGACCTGCCGGGCTGCGGCGCCGGATGCATCCTGGCGCCCCTGCGCCGGGACTGGGCCTGCGGAGCCTGAGCCAGAACCTGCGGCCTGGCGTCCGTCTTCTTGGCTGAGGCGGCATCGGCCTTCGGGACCGTCTGCGTGAACTGCGCGAAGGTCTCGCGCACCCGTGCCTTTGCCGACATCTCGGCCAGGACGTCGGCCTGGACCGGCTGCTGGGGCGCAGCCACAGCGGCCATATTCACCACCGGCGCAGCGATCGTCGGCTGAGTGGTGTCGAGCACGACGCGTTCAGGCAGGTGGCGATCGGACCGGATCCGGATCATCGGCTGTTCGTTGTTTGCGGTCGCAACCGCTTCCGCTACGGGAGAGGCCGGCAGGGCGAAGTTCGCCGCGAACAGCAGCGCGAGCAACGCTCCACCGACAAAAATGAAATACCGAAAGATGGGCATTGGCCACGCTCCGCCCCCGCATCCCCGCGCGGGCTCTCCGCCTTAACCGGCGCTCTATCAATTGGTTCCTGCACCGGCAGTTCGGTTCAAATGGCAACGCCAAGTTTTTGGACCAAGGCCCGGGATGGTCACTTTTCCGCTATCGAATTGGACAGCCCTTTACGCTCGCCGCGCCGTAACCAGCGAACACTTCGCCTGATCGGCATTGACGTTGACGAAGCCGACAGGAACGTGCGCAAAAGTCTTACGGCTTTTCATGCTGACGATGTCGGCCAGCACGCGGGTGCGCTCGGTCAGACGGCTGCCATCGCGCCGCGTAAAGGCGCAGACGATTTCGACATCTCTTATGGCATAATCATTGTCGTTTCGCAGGGTAAACGTTACCAGCGCCTTCGAGCCGAGGCCGCCACGGCGCCAAGTCTGCGATGAAATCCTGAGGAGATCGAGCTCTGCCGCTGCCTGAGCCGCGGCGGGCGGCAATTCCGCCGCAGGATTGACCGAAGCCGCCGCCTCGACAGAGGCCAACTCCGCGTTGATCGGCTCGCCTTGAATCATTGGCTCGCCCTGGGCGGAGCTTCCCTTGGAGAGAGGCAACAGCATCCACACGCCGCAGCCGACGATGAAGGCCGCCAGCAGCCACAGCAGACTTCGGCCAGATGAGACGCTTGCGATCATCGCGCGCGCCAGACGCTCGCCGATCCCAGCGCAGCGTCCCCACCCCATCCGGTTAAACCCTGCGTTCATGGGTGCGTCACCGACAGCGACCGAGGCACTTCCCTGTGCATCCGTCCAACACCGATGCGACAATTCCACGGCGGACCCAGCCACTGCTTACTTTAAGCTAGCAGACAAACTATGGTTCCCGCGCGCATGCGAATCCGGCAACAACGGTGGCGATCACCGGCCGGGCTCGCTACCATGCGCTGCAACATTGCAAAGACCCCGCCGGGAGGAAATGAAATGCCAGTCGTCACTTGGGATCACGTCCATCTGCGCAGCCCCGATCCGGAGGCCACCGCAGCCTGGCTGCGAGACATCCTCGGTGGCGAGATCGTCCGCGCGCCGGGACGAATCGACGTGAATCTTGGCGGCGCCAGGATCTTCATCGCTCCGCTGGAGGGCGACAACGCCGTCAGCCCACCACCACCGCACCCGCATCAGGGCCTCGACCATTTTGGCCTCACCGTGAAAGACATCGACGCGGTTGCTGCGGAGCTCAAGGCCAAGGGTGTCACGTTCACGCGCGAGCCGACCACGATCCGGCCGGGCGTTCGCATCTGCTTCCTCCGAGGCCCCGAAGGCATCTCCATCGAGCTGCTCGAGCGCGACAAAAAATATACCTGACGCGGCGCGAACCGCATCGGGCGTCAGCCGGGCGAACGGGCGCCCGGCGCGGTTACGTCATGCTGCCCGGCATGAAGCAGCGGATGGTGACGCCCGTGTAGCCGTAGATCGGCCACACCATGGTCCGCCCGACCCGGTTCGGCTCCGAGATGACAGCCTCTTCGGGCACGTCGACCCAGACCAGTTCCTGCTTCTGGCCTTCGAGCACATAGCCAAGGCGCGGGACGCGGACGCGATAATGCCCGTCCTTGCTGTCCCAGTCGGAGTCCGAGAGCGCCGACCCGTCGGCATCGGAACAACATGGCCCCTTGCCGCTTCGCAGTCCGTCGAACCAGGCCTTCAATTCGGCATTGGTGTTGACGAACTGGCCGCGGTCGCGCGCGTGACCGAACGGCGCAGCGATGGCAATCAGGGCTAATGCGCAGCCCAGCCTCGCCACGCTTCGCCAGCGTGTCGCACAACCAATTCGCCGATGTTCTACTTTGCAATTCGTGGGACGCACACTGTACAGACGCGGCTCATCGCCGCCGGAATCGATCCAGTTGCTCACGTTGGTCTTGCTCCAGCACCCCGCGGCCAGTGCAACAATGGTTATGCATTTCGCGGGCCAACTCTGATTCGCAACGACCGGCCTCGCCTCTTGATGAGACCGTCATAACGCCGTCACAAACAAGCCGGGACAATTACGGTCCCGACCGGCTTGCCAAACGGCAAACTGCCGCGTTGCGCCAGGGAGTGGGCTTTGGCATAAAAGCTTCACCGGTGTGCCTCGGGCGACGGTCACCGACCTGCGGGACGTTATGAAGAACGGCCTCTACTCGATTCACGTGACGCTGCTCGATGGTCGAGCCGGCAAGGGCAGCGGCGTGATTCTTTTTCGCGACGGCAAGATCCTTGGCGGTGATGCCTATCTCTATTACACCGGCAGCTACAGCGTGAAGGACAACACCTTCAAGGGCGAGGTGCTGGTGCAGCGGCACACCTCTCCGCGGGCCGACGACAATCCGCTGTTCGGCGGGCCTGCCCCGGTCGGCATCGGCGTCAGCGGCACTTTCACCGACACGCGCGCGGAGATGACGGGCACCGCTCTGGTCGGCAAGGCCAGCCAGATCTTCGGTGCCACACTGCACAAGCTCGCCGACGTCGATTAGCTATTCTGCAGCCTGCTCGAGCGGCGCTGTGCGCGGCAAAATCATCTGGATCCGCGTGCCGCTGCCCGGTTCGGAATCGAGATCGAGCCGCCCGCCGAGCCGGTTGGTCACGATGCTGTAGACGATGTGCAGTCCGAGACCGGTGCCGCCCTGGTCGCGCCGTGTCGTGAAGAACGGGTCGAAGGCGCGTCGGCGCACGTCGAGCGACATGCCGCAGCCATTGTCGGAGAAGATGATCTCGACATTGTCCTTTCCGGACTCGCGCACCTGGATATCGATCAGTCCCGGACGTCCGTCGGGGAAGGCGTGCGCCACCGCGTTGAGGAACAGATTGGTCAGCACCTGCCCGTACGGGCCGGGATAGCTGTTCATGATCAGATTGGGCTGGCATTCGACGTTGAGGGTCAGGTTGTGCTTGCGCAAGCCCGGCCGCAGGCTCATCACCACCTGTTCGGTGAGGTCGCCGAGATCGAAGCTGCGCTGATCCGAATAGTTGCGGTCGGCCGCAACTTGCTTGAACGACTGGATCAGTTCGGCGGCGCGGTTGAGATTGGCGACGAGCTGCGAGGAGGCGTCGCGGCTGGTGTGGAGATAGTCGTTAAGCGTGGAGCGGCGCAGTTCGCCACGTTCGAGCTCCGCGGTGAAGATCGCGGTCTTGCGCTCAAGCGCGGAGGCGACCGTGAGGCTGATGCCGACGGGATTGTTGACCTCGTGCGCGACGCCGGCGACGAGCCGCCCCAGCGCGGCGAGCTTCTCGGCCTCGATCAGCGACGCCTGGGTCTCGCGCAGATTACGCAGCGCGGTCTCGGCGGCTTCCTTGGCTTTCCGCATCTCCTGCTCGCCGCGCTTGCGCTCGCCGATGTCCAGCGCCACGGTGACGATCCGCTCGATCTCGCCCTCGGCATCGAGCAGCGGCAGCTTGTTGACCAGCCATTGCCGCATGTTGCCGGAGGCGTCCTTGTACTCTTCCTCGTAGAAGCCGAGGCCCTTGCGGAAACTGAGCACACGCTTGTCGTTCTCGTCGGTCTTGGCCGCACCATAGCGCGACATCAGGTCGGCGGTGGTGCGGCCCAGCGCGTCGCCGGGCTCGATGCCGAAGATGCCGGCCATATAGCGGTTCATCAGCACATAGCGCAGATTGCGGTCCTTGACGTTGATGACCGCGGGCACCGTGTCGATGACCTGCTGCAGCAGGCGGCGGCCTTCGGCGATGGCGTCTTCGGCGCGCTTCTGGTCGGTGATGTCGCGCAGCGTGCCCTCGTAGCGGACGATGTTGCCCGCCTCATCCCGCACGCCGGTCGCGCTGTCGGAGAGCCACAGGATATCGCCGCTGCGCTGGCGCACCTGGTACTCGAACTCGCGCACCATGCCGTCGCGCGCCATCAGGCGCTGATATTCGGCGCGCGCCTCGGGATGGACGTAGATCGTGTGAGCGATGTCGTTGATGCTGTCGATCAGCTGCTGCGGGCTGTCATAGCCCATCATCCGCGCCAGCGCCGGGTTGGCGTTGAGGAGGTCGCCGGCCGGCGTGGTCACATAGATGCCGTCGACCGAGCCTTCGAACAGCTTGCGGTAGCTCTCTTCGGCCAGCCGCTGCTCGGTGAGCGCGCGCACCGCCGCCTCGCGCGCGGTGTCGGCCTCCTCCAGAGCGCGGCGGAATACTTCGGCCGCTCGCGCGATGTCGCCGATCTCGTTGTCGAGATCGGCCGACGGGATCGAGGTGTCCTTCTCGCCGGCCGCAAGCGCGCGAATGGATCGCGCGATCTGGGCGAGGGGTCGCACCGTCCTGCGCACCACGAACAACGCCGCGGCAATGCCGATCAGCACGCCGATCGTGCCGAGCACGATGCTCTGCCACCTTGCCTCGGTCAGCGTGCGCGCGAAGTCGCGCGACAGCACGTGGCCGCGCCGTGCGCTGACCTCGCGCAGCAATTCGGTGACGCGTCCGATCAGCCGGCCCTCGGTTCCCAACACCTCGCGATCGATGTCGGCGATCTGCCGCTCCCTGACAGCCACCGCGATGATGGCCTCGGCGTAATCGTTCACGGCCGATTTCAGCCCGCGATCCCCGATGTCCATCGCCCGCATGCCCTCCGCTGCCTGCTCGGCCGCGGACGGGTTGCGCGCGAGCAGTCCGAGCGCGATCCGGCTCTGCGCTTCCGACAGGCGGGATGCGAGCTCGCGGTCGGCGGTGCCGGAGACGGCCGCATCGAACTGTTCGCGCAGCGGCGGTAGGCCGGCGAGCAGTTGGGCGCGCCGGTCGATCAGGGTTGAGATCCGCTCCAGGCCGCTGCGATAGGTCGCAAGCCGCTCGGTGACCCCGTCGATCATGTCCTGCTGCTCGGGTGCAAGCTCGATGCGGGTCTTCTTAAGGATGTCGCTGAGCGTCGAGGCCGCCTCGCCGACCTGCTTGAACTGGATGCCGGCGCCGGGGTCGGTGACGAAGTCGCGCGCGGCGAGGCGCAGCTCGTTCATGCGGCGGTCGATGTCCTCGGCGAGGTCGCCGACGCTCTGGAGCCGCTGCAACTCGGCGAAGGTGGTATCGATGTGCCTGATCGCGATCACGCTCGCGGTCGAGGTGACAATGATCACCGCCAGCACCAGCAGGAAGCTGCCGAACGTGAGCTGGCCGATGGAGAGCGAAAATATTCGCTTTTTCTCGGGGGTCGGCGTCGATTCGGCGGGCATTGGTGCTTTAGGGACCGGGCTACTGGAAGCCCAATATACGACGTATTGCGGCCCCGGGGGAACATGGCTTCGGCCGCCGCAAACCCTTAAAATTGCGGTCCTCGGCTGGCCCCTTCTGCCGGATTTACGAGGTTTTAACGCTGGCGGGCCCGTGGGCCGGGATCGTCATGGCGGCGACGCCAACGACGACGCAGGCAAGCCCGATCCAGGCGGTCTGGCTGAGGCTTTCGCCAAGGAAGGCGATGCTGATGGCGACCCCGATCGGCACACGGAGATATGCCTGCGCGGTGGTGCCGACTAGCCGAGGGTCTGGATCAGGCGGAAGTAGATCGCAAAGGCAGCCGCGGTCGAGAACACGGCCAGCGCGAGGAGCGCCAGAATCGAGCTCAGCGAGGGCGACACCGTCCAGGGCTGTTCGAACACGAACGAAGCCGGGATCAGGACCGCCGCACCCGCAAGCAGCGAGCCGGCGGCCGGGCCATCGGATCGAGCCCCCTAAAGCTGCGACCGAAGATCGCGGCGCAGGCGTAGCAGATGGTGGCAGCGACGATGGCTGCCTCCGCGACAAGGCCGCTTCCGATGTCATGGAAAGCGTCGACGCCAACGATCAGCAAGATGCCGGCCATGCCGGCGACAACGCCGACGAGCTTGCGCGGCGTCGTCGCCTCGTGGCGGGTGACCACGGCCGTGAGCAGGAAGGTGAAGATCGGCGCGGCAGAGTTGAGGATGGTGGCGAGCGCGGCGTCGACATGGCGCTCGCCCCAGGCGATCAGCGTCCAGGGGATGACACTGTTGAGCACGGCCTGGAACGCGAAGCGCTGCCAGGTCGCCGCATCGGTCGGCATCCTGATGCCGCGCGCCCGCATCACGACGAGCAGCAAGAGGCCCGCAATCGCGGTGCGCGCCGCGATCAGCGTGATCGGTGGAATGGTGGCAACACCGAGCTTGATGAACGTGTAGCAGCCGCCCCAGAGCGTTGCGAGCGCGACCAGCAGCGCGAGCTCGACGGCGATGTTGGTATCCTGCCGATTGTCCATGGCCCGTCCCTCTGTCAGGGGACGGAACCATACAGCGGCCAGGGACCCTACAGTTCGTTGCGTATCGAAGTGTTCTAGCCGAGCGCGCCGACCTCGAACACCTCGCCGTCATAGCCGGCGTCGCGGGGAATGCGGAGCTGGCGGCCGCTTTCGGTCTTGGTCATGACCGGCATTACCGTGACGATGGACATGCCGCGGGCATGATCGAGCGCGGCCTTGACGCTGCCCTGCTTGGCAAGCCGGATCAAATTGCGCGTGGTCGGAAATGGCAGCTTGAAGCGACCGCTCTCGCCGCCCTCCACCGCCTCGCGCGGCGACACCCAGATCGAGTCGGTCGATTCCCTGCCGTCATGGGCGCCGAGTTGGTCGGGCGGTGCGGCGGCGAGGAAGAACCAGGTGTCGAACCGCTTCGGCATGCCCTCGGGCGTGATCCAGTGCGCGTAGGGCACGAGCGTGTCGAGCGCGAGCTGGAGGCCGTTGTCGGCCAGGATGCTGAGGAAGCTGATCTTGTGCTCGTTGAGCGCGACCCGATGCGCGTCCGCGATCTCGCCGGCGCGCTTGGCATCGACCGGCGATGACGAGCCCTTCGGCCGTGCCAGCAGGATGCCGCTTTCCTCGAAGGTCTCGCGGATCGCGGCGATCCGAAAACCGCGGTCCGCCTCGCTTAGCCCCTCGCCGCCCGAATACAGATCGGACCGGGCGACGATCTCGTTGTCGCCGGCATCGACGCTGCCGCCCGGAAACACCAGCGCGCCCGAGTTGAACTCGATCTGATGGTGACGGACCATCATGAAGATTTCAATTTCGCCGCGGCTCTTGCCGTCGGCACCCGCGCCGTCACGCAGCAGAAGGATGGTCGAAGCGGGGCGCGGGCGCGATGCTGATGTCTCGGCCATGCAACTAACCTGCGGCGCTGGATTGCGGCCCAAGATTGGCACGCTTGTCGACGCGGGCCACGCGCGACAGCAGATACTCGACCTCGGCCTTTGCCGCCGGCGTGATGGTTGCGCTGGGCTTGCGCTGCGCGCTGGAGGCGATGACGCCGCGCTTTTGCAGCACGTATTTGCGCACGGCAAGGCCGGCGCCGGGCTGCTGCTCGTAACGGATCAGTGGCAGATGCGCATCGAACAGATCATGCGCAGCGTCGCGCTTGCCCTCCTTTGACAGGCGCACGACATCGATCAGAAGCTCGGGGAAGGCGTAGCCTGTCATGGCGCCGTCGGCGCCGCGCTCCATCTCGAAATCCAGGAACAGGCCGCCATTACCGCAGAGGATCGAAAGCGGCCGCAGCGAGCCGTCTTTCTGGAAGGCACGCAGCGTGGAGATTTTCTCCAGGCCCGGCCAGTCCTCGTGCTTGAGCATCACGCAGTTCGCATTGTCCATGACGATCTTGCGGATCACTGCAGGCGTAAACACCACCGACAGTGCCAGCGGATAGTCCTGAAGCACCCAGGGCACGTCGGCGCCAATGGCCTCGGCCGCCTGTTTGTAATAGCCGACGATCTGGTCGTCGGTGCGAAGCGACGGCGGCGGCGCGATCATCACGCCGGCAGCACCCGCATCCATCGAGGCGCGCGCCAGCGAGCGCATGGTGGCAAAGCCCGGCGCCGAGACGCCGACGATCACCTGCATCTTCTTGGCACGCTTGATGAACCGCACAGCGACCTGCTCGGCTTCGGCGGCATCGAGCTTGGGCGCCTCGCCGAGGATGCCTAGCACAGTCACGCCGTCGCAGCCGACCTCCTCGTAGAAATCGGTCAGGCGGTCGATCGAGCGCTCATCGATCCGGCCGTCGTCGTGGAACGGCGTCGGCGCGATTGCGAAGGTGCCCTTGGCGTCGGCGGTAAGCTTCATTGGGTCTCTCTGTCCTGTCGTCTTTCGTCATTCCGGGCTCGCGAGTTCGTCGTGCCCGGAAATGACAGTGTGGCCTAAAACCGCCGCGCGCCCATCTTGATCTGCTCCTCGGAGAAGAAGATCTCCTTGGCATGATCGGCGATATCCTGGGCCTTCCAGCCCGTGTGCGGCGGTTTCCAGCCTTCCATTTCCATCATCCGCATTTCGCGCACACCGCGGGGTCCGGACACGCCCAGCACCTTGCCGGTCTGGTCGCCCGACAAGTCGCTGACCATGTATAGCACGGCCGGCGCGATGCCGTCCGGCCCCAGCGCCGCGACGGGGTTCTCCTTATAGCGGGGCAGGTCTGCGGTCATGCGGGTCAGCGCGCCCGGGGCCAGCGTCCAGATCCGGATGTTGTATTTGCGGCCCTCGATCGCCAGCACGTTGGACAGGCCCCAGATGCCGCCCTTGGCCGCGCCGTAATTGGCCTGGCCGAAATTGCCGATCAGGCCCGAGGTCGAGGAGGTGTTGACAATGACACCGCCGCCGTTTTCCCGCATCCAGCGAAACACCGGCAAAGTGCAACAAAAGGTGCCTTTCAGATGCACCTTGATCACCTTGTCCCAGTCGGACTCGGTCGCCTTGGCAAAGGTCTGATCGCGCAGAATGCCGGCATTGTTGACGAGGATGTCGGCGCGGCCGAAGTGCTTGATGGCGTCGTCGAACACCGACTGGCCGCCTTCCATGGTGGAGATGTCGGCGCCGTTGGCGATCGCCTTGCCGCCCTCGGCCTTGATCGCGTCGACCACTTGCTGCGCCATAGAGGTGTCGGCGCCGGAGCCGTCGCGGGGGCCGCCGAGATCGTTGACGACGACGGATGCCCCTTCCCGCGCGAACAGCCTTGCGTAGGCCTCACCGAGCCCCCCGCCCGCGCCGGTGATCAGCGCGACCTTGCCGTCGAGTAGTCCCATGGTGGCCTCTCCATGTTTTTGTTTCTTTCTCACCTCGCCCCGCTTGCGGGGAGAGGTCGATCGCGTAGCGATCGGGTGAGGGGGAGTCTCCGCGAACTGATCTTCAGCGGTCTCGTGGAGACTCCCCTCATCCCACCCTCTCCCCGTAAGAACGGGGCGACGGAGTCGGCCGCCGATGCGCTCCTAACCCAGCACCGTCTTGCCGTTCTTGATCACCGTGACGCCGCGCGACTTCACCTTGGCTTCGAACGAGATCACGTTGCCATCCTTCCAGAGGTCCATGGTCACGGTCTCGCCGGGATAGACCGGCGAGGAGAACCGCGCCACGTGCTGGCGGAAGGCGGACGAGTCGTAATCGGCATAGGTCTGGAGCACGCCGCGGCAGGTGATGCCGTAGGTGCACATGCCGTGCAGGATCGGGCGCGGGAAGCCGGCCTTTTTCGCAAACTCGGGGTCGGAATGCAGCGGGTTGCGGTCCCCGCAGAGGCGATAGACCAACGCCTGGTCAGGCCGCGTGGTGATGTCGATGGTCTTGTCGGGTTCGCGCGACGGAATCTTGTGCGGATCGGGCTGGGTCAGGTTCGGCCCGCCAAAGCCGCCATCGCCGCGGGCGAAGCGCGCGGCAACGAGGGTTGCAAGCTTGTCGCCCTTCTCGTTCTTCAGCACGGTCTGGTGGCTGATCACCACGCCCTTGTCCTTGCCCTTGTCATAGACCTCGACCACCGAGGAGTCGGCGATGATGTGGGCGGCGGCCGGCAATGGCTGATGGAACGTGATATCGCGCTCGCCGTCGACCACCATGACGCGGTTGAGATTCATCTCGCCCGGCCCTGCGCCCCAGGCGGCGACCGACGCAAACGTCGGCACCACCTTCAGCGGCCGCGGCGTCAGCGTGCCTTCGTTGACGAAGGCGAGCTCGTTCTCGTCCATCGGATCGGCGCCGAGGCCGATGCCATAGGCGTACAGCATGACCTCGCGATCGCTGTACGCGTATTTCTGACCCAGGTTTTTCAGGGCTTTGAGTTCGTCGTATCTGGCGGACATTTTCTTGGTTACCTCCCCGGATTTCTTCTGCGCCGCTGCCCGTTGCTGTGCCCTCTCCCCTTGTGGGAGAGGGCTGCACCGGCATCAGCAACAAACTCGTTTGGGTGAGGGGTTGGCTCGAGACAGACGGTCTCTCCGCGGAGACAGACCCCTCATCCGGCGCTTCGCGCCACCTTCTCCCACAAGGGGAGAAGGAAGAAGTCAGACCGGCGTGAAGAACGGCAGCGGCGCGCCATCCGTCGGCTTGAACACCACCTTCACCTTCTGGCCGATCTTCAGTGTCGTCAGGTCGCAGTCTACGAAATTGGTCTGAAGCGACGGGCCTTCCTTCAGCGTGACGTAGCCGATCGCGTAAGGACCGGTCGGCGATTTCCGCATTAGGCTGTAGGTGTAGATCGTGCCCTCGCCCGAACTCTCCTCCCACACCGTTTTGTCCGAATAGCAGAACGGGCAGATCGCGCGCGGGAAGTAGTGCGCCTCGCCGCAGGCGGTGCAGCGCTTGATCATGAACTTACCGCGGCTGGCCGCTTCCCAGAATTGCGCGGTCTCGGGGTTGGTCAGCGGGGCGGGATATTTCTTGGCTTCACTCATCACACGCGCTCCAGAATGGCGGTCGAGGCGGCGTGGCGCACGCCCAGAAGGCCGCCGGTGCCGTGGGCGATGGCGAGGTCGCAGTTCTTGACCTGCACCTTCGGATGCGCCTCGCCGCGCAACTGCCTGACGGCTTCGAGGATCTTGGTCATGCCGCCGCGGTTGACGGGATGGTTGCTGCACAGGCCGCCGCCATCGGTGTTGAACGGCAGCTTGCCGACGCCCGAGATCAAATTGCCGTCGGCCACGAACTTGCCGCCCTCGCCTTTCTTGCAGAAGCCGAGGTCCTCGAGCTGCATCAGCACCGTGATGGTGAAGCTGTCGTAGATCGAGGCGTATTTGATGTCTTTCGGGGTGATGCCGGCTTCCTCGAAGGCGCGCGGGCCGGACCAGATTCCGGCGGAGTAAGTGAGGTCAAGATCCTTGCCGCCGCGCGGCCCCTTCATCGCCTCGCCGTGGCCGATCAGCTTGACCAGCGGCTTCTTCAGGCTCTTGGCGATCTCGGGCGTGGTCACGATCAGCGCGCCGCCGCCGTCGGAGACGACGCAGCAATCCATGCGATGCAGAGGATCGGAGATCATCGGCGAGTTCAGCACCTCCTCGACCGTGACGACGTCCTTGAGCATCGCATGCGGGTTGTATTGCGCGTGATGCGAGGCCGCGACCTTGATCCAGGCGAGCTGCTCCGAGGTGGTGCCGTAGTCGTGCATATGGCGCATGGCACACATGCCATAGGCATTATGGGTGGTCGCACCGTAAGCGGACTCGAAGTCGGCTTCCGCGCCGGCCGCGCGTAGCGGCATCGCCCCGGTGCGCGGCTTGCCGGCGAGCGTGATCAGCGCGATCGAGCATTTTCCCGCGGCAATAGCTTCAGCGGCATGGCCGAGATGGATGATGTAGGAGCAGCCGCCGGTTTCGGTGGAATCGACGTGGCGGAGCTTTTTGGTGTTCAGGCCGAGATAATCCACCATCGGCCAGGCGCCGCCGGGAGCATCGCCGGCGCAGAAATAGCCGTCGACGTCGTCCTTGCTGATCCCGGCATCCTCGATCGCGCCCTTGGCGACCTCGGCGTGGAGCTGGGCGGTGGATTTGTCCGGCGCATGCCGGGTCGGGTGCTCGTAGATCCCGGCAATGTAGGCCTTGCCCTTGATGGTCAAATAAGGTCTCCGCTGGCGTTTCCTGCTTCCAGTTTTTTCTGAACCGCCGCTGTCCTGTTGGCAAGCGCGGAAATATTCCGTCGGGCGAGAGGCAGCAGGTTGGCGCAAGTGCTTCGCTTAATCCGTCATCCTTAGGTGCGAGCTGTACGGTGGGTAGCACCGTGCAGGGAGCCTCGAAGGATGAACGGCCGAGATGCAGCCGGGCCGTCGCCCTTCGAGGCTCGCAGCGCGGTGCTACGCACCGCACCGCTCGCACCTCAGGGTGACGGTTAGACAGCCTCGCGACGGGCAAAATCGTAAAGGTGTTTTGCCCGACGACACAAGCGGGCTTTCTTTTTTGCGAAAACAACCCCATGCACAGTAGAATGGTGGTTGATTTTAAACAGGAATTCGTAGGGTGGGGTTAGCGTAGCGTAACCCACCTCTTCGTTTTTCCGCGGTCAACAGAAGTGGTGGGTTACACCGAGCGGTCTGCGCTTGGCGCAGTCGCACGGCTAACCCACCCTACGAGGACGCCCTACTCCGCCGCGATCTGCCTTGGCGCGGGCGGTGGGCTCGTGAGGTCGGCGGCGAGTTGGGCGTAGCGGGTCTTGGCGTCCGCGACTGCTTTCTCCTTCACCGGGCCGTAGCCGCGGATGCGGTCGGGCAACGACAGCAGTTCGACCGCGGTGTCGATCGTGAGCGGCGACAACAGGCCGAGCGCGGTGGCGACGTCCTTCTCGTAGCCGGCAATCAGGTCGCGCTCGAGCTTGCGGTCGGCGCTATAGCCGAAGATGTCGAGCGGCGTGCCGCGCAGGAACTTGAACTTTGCGAGCGTGCGGAACACACCGAGCATCCACGGGCCGAAGGCACGCTTCTTCGGGCGTCCCAGCGCATCGACGCCAGACGCCAAAATCGGCGGGGCGAGATTGAAGTTGAACTTGAAATCGCCCTCGAACTGGTCGCGGAGCTGCTTTTCGAAGGCGCCGTCGGTGAAGAGCCGCGCGACCTCGTATTCGTCCTTGTAGGCCAGCAGCTTTGCGTAGTTGATCGCGACCGCGCGCGGAAGCGCATCGTCGTAGCCGCCCTTCAGCGCCGCATCGCGAACCTGGTCGACCAGCTTGCGATAGCGCCTGGCGAGACGGCCGTTCTGATAAGCGGTCAGATGCCTGGTGCGATGCTCGATGACCTCGTCCAACGTCATTGCGTTCAGTGCCTTGGGCGCGACGACCTCGTCGGTCCCCTTCAGCATCTCCGCAAGGCGCGCGGGGTCGGCGACCGCGAGACGGCCGAGGCCGAAAGCTTCCTTGTTCATCTTGATCGAGACGCCGTTGACCTCGATCGCCTGCTCGATCGCTTCGGCGGACAGCGGCAACAGACCCTTCTGATAGGCGTAGCCCATCATCATCATGTTGGTGGCGATGCTGTCGCCGAGCAGCTGCTCGGCCGGCTTGGTGAAATCGAAGAACACCGAGTCCTTGTGCAGTGCAGTTTCCAAAAGCCCGTTCAGCTTGAGGGTCTGGAAGTTGAAGTCGCGGTTGAGGACGAAGTCGGCGGTGGGAATGACGTGACTGTTGATGATGCCGCGGGTGCGGCTGGTGTCGCAGAGCGAGATGGTGTCCTTAGCGACCGCAACCACCTCGTCTGCCGCGAGCACGACATCGGCCGTGCCGGTGACGATGCGCGAGCAGGTCACCTCCGCCGGATGATCCGACAGCCGGACATGACTGAGCACCGCGCCGCCCTTCTGCGCCAGACCGGACATGTCGAGGATCATCGAGGCCTTGCCCTCGATATGCGCGGCCATGCCGAGCAGCGCGCCGATAGTGAGCACACCAGTGCCGCCGACGCCGCCGACGGCGATGTTGTAGGGCTTGTCCAGCGTCGGGCGCGAGGCAGGCTCCGGCAGCGCGCCGATGTCACTGAGATCGGCCGGCGCGCGGTGGCGCGGCTTGCCGCCATCGACGGTGACGAAGGACGGACAGAAGCCCTTCACGCAGGAATAATCCTTGTTGCAGGATGACTGGTTGATGGCGCGCTTGCGGCCGAACTCGGTCTCCAGCGGCTCGACCGAGATGCAGTTCGACTGCACAGAGCAGTCGCCGCAGCCTTCGCAGACGGCCGGATTGATCATCACGCGGCGCGCCGGATCCTCCATCAGGCCGCGCTTGCGGCGGCGGCGCTTTTCGGCGGCGCAGGTCTGCACGAAGACGATGGCCGAGGTGCCCTTGAACTCGCGGCACATCTTCATGACGCTGTCGAGCTCGTCGCGATGATATTTCTTCACGCCGGGCGCGATGGTGTCGGCGGGATACGCGTCGGGCGCCTCCGAGACCAGGTAGATCTCGCGGATGCCTTCGGCATGGAGCTGATAGGTGATCTGCTGCGGCGAGAGATCGCCGTCATGGCGTTGGCCGCCGGTCATGGCCACCGCGTCGTTGTAGAGGATCTTGTAGGTGATGTTGGTCTTGGAAGCGACCGCCTGGCGGATCGCGAGCAGGCCGGAGTGGAAGTAGGTGCCGTCGCCGAGATTAGCGAAGATGTGCTTCTCGTCGGTGAAGGGTGCGATGCCGACCCACGGCACGCCCTCGCCGCCCATATGGGTGAAGGTCTCGGTCGAGCGGTCCATCCACAGCGCCATGAAGTGGCAGCCGATGCCGGCGAGCGCGCGGCTGCCTTCGGGGACCTTGGTCGAGGTGTTGTGGGGACAGCCGGAGCAGAAATACGGGGTGCGGGAGACAGGCGCTGTTGCCTGCATTTGCGTGGCCTGGCGGCCGTTGAACCAGTCGGCCTTGACGCGGAGCATCTCCGCGATCTCGGGGTTGAGGTTAAGCCGGAGAAGTCGCTCGGTAAGCGAGGTCGCAAGCGAGGCGACGCTGAGCTCGGCCGAGAAGGTCAGGAAGCGCTTGTCGTGCTCGTCCATCTTGCCGACGATGCGCGGGCGGACGTCATCGCGCCAGTTGAACAGCTCCTGCTTGACCTGGTTCTCGACAATCTCGCGCCGTTCCTCGATGATGAAGATCTCTTCGAGGCCGACCGCGAACTGGCGTACGCCTTCCGGCTCCAGCGGCCAGGGCATGCCGATCTTGTAAAGCCGAAGCCCGATCTTGGCGGCGACCTCCTCGGTGATGCCGAGCTCGCGCAGCGCCTGGCGGACATCCTCATAGCTCTTGCCGGACGCCATGATGCCGAAGCGGGCGTTCGGCGAATCCATGGTGACCCGGTTGACCCTGTTGGCACGCGCAAAGGCTATCGCGGCAAAGCCCTTGTAGTCCTGGAGGCGGCGGTCCTGGTCGAAACGATCGTCGGGCCAGCGCAGGTTGAGACCGCCGGGCGGCAACTCGAAATCGGCGGGGATGATGAAGGGCTTCATCTCGTCGGTGAGATCAATCTCGGCGGTGGTTTCCACCGTCTCAGTGATCACCTTCATGCCGACCCAGCAGCCGGAGTAGCGCGACATCGCGATGCCGAGCAGGCCCATCTCGATCATCTCGTGGATGCTGGACGGGTAGAGATAGGGCATCAGCGCCGACATGAAGGCGTGGTCGGACTGGTGCGGGACGGTGGAGGATTTTGCGCCGTGGTCGTCGCCGGCCAGACACAGCACGCCGCCGTTCTTGGCCGAGCCTGCGGCATTGCCGTGGCGGAAGACGTCGCCGCAGCGGTCGACGCCGGGGCCCTTGCCGTACCAGATGCCGACCACGCCATCGTATTTGGCGCCGGGCGAGAGGTTGAGCTGCTGCGAACCCCAGACCGCGGTGGCAGCAAGGTCCTCGTTCACGCCGGGCTGGAATTTGATGTTGTACTGCTCAAGATGCTTGCGCGCCGCGAACAGCTGCTGGTCGTAGCCGCCGAGCGGCGAGCCGCGATAGCCGGAGATGAAGCCCGCGGTGTTGAGGCCATTGGCGCGGTCGCGCCGGATCTGGGCCATGGGCAAACGAACCAGCGCCTGGATGCCCGTGGTGAAGACGTGTCCAGTGTCCTGGGTGTATTTCTGATCGAGACTGATCGGACCCTGGTTGATGCCCATTATGTCCTCTTCCGCCCTTTTTGGCGCTTGGCCAGTTAAGCCGTTGATGCCCATCGTTTTTAGCTAGGGCGCGCCGACCATCTTCGCCACTCTATGTCGGATATTTCACGTTGCGCATCACAAATCTGCCCCTTCGGCGGCGCCGGGTAAAAATCGCAATTTAGTGCCCGGAAGGTGCCGGCCATTTTCAATTTGTGTCACCATACCCCCGCCACCGCGAAACGACGTGACGCGCCCATCATGCGACTGGGGGCGATTGGCCGCAGGAGAAGGTCGATGATGCGGACGATTCTGGCTGCCGTGCTGTTGTCCGGTGCGGTTGCGAAGGCCGCTTCGGCGAGCGAGCCGTCGCCCGAGTTGATCGCCTCTGGCAAGGCGCTGGTCGAGGCCGGCGACTGCGCGGGCTGCCACACCGCCGATCCCGCCAAACCGTTCGCGGGTGGAAAGCGCATCAACACGCCCTTCGGCGCGATCTATGCGCCGAACCTGACGCCGGACCGCGAGACCGGGATCGGCGCGTGGACGGATGCCGATTTCACCCGCGCCCTGCGCTACGGCGTGGCGCCCGATGGCTCAAACTACTACCCGGCCTTCCCCTATCCCTACTTCACCAGGATGACGAAGGACGACACGCTGGCGATCCGCGCCTATCTCGGAACGCTCGCGCCCGTCGCCAGCCGCAACAAGCTGCCGGAGCTGCGCTGGCCGTTCGGTTATCGCGGCCTGATGCGGGCCTGGAACTATTTGTTCTTCAAGCCCGGCCTGTTCGAGCCGGACCAGGAAAAGAGCGCGGCGTGGAACAGAGGTGGCTATCTCGTCACCGGGCTCGGCCATTGCGGCGCCTGCCACACGCCCAAGAACTATTTTGGTGCGGACAAGGACGCGCAGGCGTTGGCGGGCAGCGAGATCGGCGGCTGGTTCGCACCACGGCTCGACGGTGCTGCGCGCAGCGGGCTGAAATCCTGGAGCGCCGCGGACATCACCGAGTATCTGCAAAGCGGACGCAATGCCAAAAGCCATGCCGGCGGGCTGATGGCGGAGGTGGTCGTGGGCTCGACCTCGAAGATGAGCGATGCCGATGTGCAAGCGATCGCCGTGTACCTGAAAAGCCTGCCGCCGGCACGGCGCGAGCCGATCGTGACGCCGCCCGATGATGCCGAGATGAAGGCAGGCCAGGCCGTCTATGCGCGGCTTTGCATCGCCTGCCATGAGGCTGATGGCTCGGGTGCGCCGCGGATCTATCCGCCGCTGCCCGCCAACGCGCTGCTGCAATCGATCAACCCATCCTCGACCTTGCGCATCATTCTCGACGGCGCCAAGACCGTAACGACGCCCCGCGCACCCAATACCGGCGAAATGCCGGCCTACGCCAAGCAATTGTCCGACGAGCAGGTCGCGGCGGTGACGAACTACATGCGCAATTCCTGGGGCAATGCGGCGCCGCTGGTGACGCCGGCGCAGGTGGCGAAGGCGCGTAAGCAGGAGCCGTAGCGAGGGCCCTGCCGCAGGCGGGGAGAGGTGAAAGAAACGCTACCGCTTATCTTCCGTGAACAAGAATTTCGGCATCTCCCATCTGTAGCGGACCGCGAGCAGGCGGAAACTGATGCCGAGGATGAAGGTCAGGATGGTCCAGAGTTCGGCGTTGAGATTGAGGCCGAACGCGGTGGCGTAGAACAGTCCGGTCACCACCGAGACGCTGGCGTAGAGCTCGGAGCGAAACAGCAGCGGCACGTCGTTGCAGAGCACGTCACGCAACACGCCGCCGGCACAGCCCGTCACCATGCCGGAGACAATGACGATCGGCAGGGTGGCATCCATCTGCCAGGCGATATCGCAGCCGGTCATGGTGAAGACGACGAGGCCAATGGTATCGAGCACGATGAAGGCGAGGCTAAGCCGATGCACCAGCCGCGCGATCACGATCGTCAGCAGCGCCGCCCCACCCGGCAGAGCGAGGTAGATCGGGTTCGCGACCCAGGCCAGCGGATAGTGCCCGAGAAACAGATCGCGCAGCGTGCCGCCCCCGAGCGCCGTGACACAGGCGAGAAGACAGACGCCGACATAGTCCATGCTGCGGCGCCCCGCCGCCAGCGCGGCCGTCATACCTTGCGCCGTCAAGGCAACCAGCGCCAAGACATGCAGCACGCTATCGCTCGGTGGCACGCTCCACATCGATCTGTTCCCCCATCCCGTGGAACTTACGTCCGCGGTTCCCCGACGAACGGTTCCCCGATTCCCGGCCCGGGAGCAACATGCGACGAAAGCATAAAGGCCGCGGAACTGAATCTCGCATCCACGGGTTGTCCCTGTCTCATAAGCGAGGAGACCAATCGATGGCCGACGACCGTTTTCCCAACGATCCGTACCGCCCGAACTTCGCCGACGATGAGTATCTCCGTGCGGCGCGGCGGGATGCGAACCTACAGGCCGACCCAGAGCTGGGCGAAGGCCCCGCCTCGAGCGGCAAGGTCGCGCTGTTTGCCGTGGCTGTCGCCCTGGTGCTGGGCGCCGTGTTCTATGGCCTGAACAACACGACCACCAATAACCAGGCGAGCAATACGCCGACATCACAGTCCGCCCAGACCAATCCGGCCAATCCGGCCTCGCCGCGCAACAATACCCAGCCGGGCATGACCACGGGTGCAGCGCCGAGCAAGCCGGCCCCGGATACGCAGGCGCCGTCGGACGGCGCCAAGTAACACGGCGACTGTCAGCGTCCGGCTTGACCGGACGATCCAGTATTCCGAGGCGGTCGAGATTACGTCGAGTGGACGCCGCGTATTGGATGCTCCGCCGGAGCCTGTTATGGGCTCGCCGAGGGCGAGACCCGGTGGCGAGGCATGACGTGGAGAGCGAAATAAAGCGGCGGGGCGAAATCCCGCCGCTTTCATTTGCCGCTAGTTGAACATCTTGTTGAGCTCGCCGCCGGAATAGCCGCTGCCGAGTTCGGCGAAAGTTCCCTTCTCCGCTATCTCCTTCGCAGCACGCATGAAGCCGCCCCAGGCGGCGCGCGCGAGCGAACCGCCGACGCTGATCCGGCGCACGCCGAGATCGGCGGCTTCCTGCAACGACAGCCCGGAGCCGCCGATCAAGAGATTGAACGGCTTTGGATGCACCGCCTTCACCACCGCGGCGATATCCTCGCGGCTCTTCAGGCCAGGCGCGTAGAGACAGTCGGCGCCGGCGTCCGCATAGGCGGTGAGCCGGTCAATGACGAGATTGAGGTCGGCGACGCCCCAGAGATACGCCTCGCAGCGGCCAACCAGCAGCGTGCCGCTGTCGCCGATCGCCTTGCGCGCCGCCTTGATGCGCTCGATCGCAAGCGCGCGCTCGTAGATCGGCTTGTCCTTGTCGCCGGTGGAATCCTCGATCGAGAGGCCGGCGACGCCGGTGCGCACCCCGCGCTCGACATTTTCCCCGACCCGATCGGGCTCGACGGCAAAGCCGCCCTCGAAATCGGCGTTCACGGGGATGTCGACGGCCGAGCACAATGCTGCCAGATGCTGACAAACGTCTTCGACGGTGACGTGGTTGTCGGCCTTGCCGATGGTCCAGGCAAAGCCGGCGCTGGACGACGCAAGCGCCTTGAAGCCGAGATGCTGCAACGCCTTGGCGCTGCCGACGTCGAACGGATTGGGCAGGATGAAGCAGCCGCTGTCGTGCATCTTCCTGAACGTCGCGCGCTTGTCCGCGGTCGTGACCTGCATGTTTCTCTCCCTGATTGTTGGCGGCGCAGACATAGGCACGCTGTTTCGCGTGCGCTAGTGCGCGTCGTGCACGGCGCGGCTGTCCTTTGGCGCCTGTTCGCGATCGTTCATGCCGTAGTCGCGGATGACGCTGGCGATGCGCAGGCGGTAGTCGGCGAAGATCTGGCCGCGGCCCATGGCCTGGCTGCGACGATGCTCCATCGTGTTGCGCCAGGCCTCTACCGCCGCCTCGTCGCGCCAGAACGACACCGACAGGATCTTGCCCTTCTCGGTCAGGCTTTCGAAGCGCTCGACCGAGATGAAGCCGTCGATGGTTTGCAAGATCGGCTTCAGGTCGGCTGCGATGTCGAAATAATTCTGGCGGTGTTCCGGCTTAGGCCAGACCTCGAAAATCACGGCGATCATTGGGCGTCTCCTGCTATGCGTGGTTCGCCTACGATACCACCTTGCGCAGGAAGGTGCGCTCCTCTGCGAGGATGAATTTGTGCTCCTCTGCAAAGTGGAAGTTCGCCATGCCTTCGGCGTCCTGCCGCAGCCGCGCGCGATAGGCCTCGTAGGCGGCGAGACTCTCGAAACTGATCAGCGCAAAGGCGATGTTGTTGGTGCCCTCGTGCGGCATGAAATAGCCGATCAGCTCGCCGCCGCATTTCGGGATGATGGTGAGCCAGCGTTTTGAATATTCCTCGAACTGCGCGCGCTGGAACGGATCGAGCTGGTAGCGGATGAACACGGTGATGGACATGTTGGGCTCCTGATGTTTCTCCGTCATTGCGAGCGCAGCGGTCGCGGTAGGGACGCTCATTGCTGAGCGCCCCCCGCACAGATCCGTACGTGCGGCTTTCCCGCATACGGCTCCCACCTCGGGTGAGTGACGGCGAAGCGTGCTCGCGGCCAAGGATGACGGATGTTGGGCCTGGGGAGGCAGTCACAGGCGAGGCGACTGATCGTCTCCCACCTCATGCCATCGGTCTGGCTGCGGCGCCGGAGCGTGCG